>DHHZ01000010.1 GCA_002403515.1 Legionellales bacterium UBA4759
ACGGCCTATCATTCCAGATAAAATTCTTGTAAACGACATAGTTTAGCAAAGAACCCCAAACCATCCCGACAAACATCATGATATTCTCATGTAATCGGGATGGTCCTATCCACCAAACCGTCCACTTAAGCCATTCAATCTGTAAAAAAACCATCAATGATTGATAAATGACAAAAATAAACCCGATTCGCGTGAATAAATCTGTAAACACAAATCCCCTTTTTTTAAAAGTCACACGGCCATGAAAATAAAAGTTGTTGATAATTGCGAGCAATATTGCAAAAAAAATGGCAGAACTTGCTGACATCATGGTTCTTAATAGATTAAAAGAAATAAATTGAACAATCGTTCCGGAAAAGCCAACAACACAGAGTTTAATATATTGTTTAATCACTAATTTGGATATTTTAAATGTCATTCTGAATGAAAATACTTGAAAATTTTTGTTGCCAAATCATAACTAATCCCTGGTACTTTCACAATCTCATCGATGGATGCTCTAGACAATTCTCGAATACCCCCAAAACTTTTTAATAAAGTCTTCCTTCGTACCGCACCAATGCCTTCAATAGACTCCAAATCAGACTCTAAACTTTTCTTTTGTCTTTTGGCTCGATGAAGCGTTATCGCAAAACGGTGGGCTTCATCACGAATATGTTGTAATAGGTGCAAAGCTTTTGAATCGCTAGGTAAAGTGCACTCTTTTTGCTGATGCGCCAATATCAATTTTTCCATGCCAGCTTTTCTTAATGGCCCCTTGGATACCCCCAATACCACCAATCCGTCTAACATCAAATCTTTTAAGATTTCAACGGCTACAGCCACTTGTCCTTTTCCACCGTCAATAATTACCACTTGGGGTTTTGATTGGTCATTTTGTAAATAATATTTGGCTCGTCTAATCAAAACTTGCCGCATTGCCGCATAATCATCGCCCGGAGTAATCCCCTCAATATTATAACGTCGATAATCTTTTTTACTGGGGCCAAGCTTATCGAACACCACACAGGAGGCAACGGTTTGTTGCCCTTGCGTATGGCTAATATCAAAACACTCCATTTTCTCAATTTCACCGATTCCTAGAAAATCACTCAATGCCTGATAGCGTTCACGAACCGTTGCATATGCAACTTGATGTGTTTGTATGGCTTGCATGAGATTTTTTTCAGCAAAATTTAACCAATCTTTTTTCTGGCCACGCATCGGAACTTGAAAATGACAAGTGCCTAAAAAAGAAGTCAACATCGCGGAATTTTCAATCCGCTGAGTAGTTAAAATGGTTTTAGGAATTTGACTTTTATGCTCGGAATAATAAAAGCTCACAAAATCAGAAAAAATTTCTTGCCATAATTTTTCTTTAGATTCATACCAATCGATATTGGGGATTTTTGGAAAAAATACATCACTGGCAATGACTTTGCCCTCTCGAACACTCACACGAATAACGCCAGCATAGGCTTGTAAAACATGAATTACAATGATGTCTAAATCACCCTGTAAACAAATCATGGCTTGCTGTTCTTGAACCATACGTAGATTTTTAATTTTATCGCGCCAAGTCGCGGCCTCCTCAAAAGCCAGTTGCTCGACGGCCTGGTCCATGTTTTGTTGAAATTGTTTAAAAATATCTTGATTTTTACCCTGTAAAAATCGAATAGCATCTGAAACCGATTGTTGATAATCCATTTGAGAAATCAGTTTAACACAAGGCGCACTGCATCTTTTGATTTGGTATTGCAAACAAGGACGCACACGTCTGGCGAAATCTTGGTCGGTACAATTTCTAATTTTGAAAATACTTTGTAAAAGTTTGATGGTTGCATAAACACTGCCAGCGTTCGGATAAGGACCAAAATACAACCCTTTTTGCGGCGCTTGTTTCAACCTAACCACGGTCATTTTTGGATAATGATGACCTTGTTGGATTAATAAATAAGGAAAAGACTTGTCATCACGCATTAAAATATTAAACTTAGGTCGCAGGCTTTTAATTAAGGTACACTCTAAAAGCAATGCTTCTTTGTCACTGCGGGTCACCGTCACTTCAATATTATCAATTTGCTCAACCAATGCTTGTGTTTTTGGACTGGCATGTCGGCCGACAAAATAACTTTTAACGCGTTTTTTTAAATTGGTTGCCTTGCCAACATAAATAATCTCACCTTGTTTATCGAACATGCGATAAACACCGGGTTCTGCGGTTAGATGTTTGAGGATATTTTGGATATTTTGAGAATAGGTCATTACTCACTCATCGGTGAATATTTGCTTCATCAGGGCATTCAATGATGGAATGTTTGATTGCCAAATGCGTCAATTCAACATCGTTTTTAACATTCAATTTCGCAAACATTCGATAACGATAACAATTAACTGTTTTGGTGCTTAAAAATAAGCGTTTAGAAATCTCCGTTACCGGTAGGCCACTGGTAATCATGAGCATCACTTGCATTTCACGTTCAGAAAGTTCTTCGAATGGGGTTTGGGAGACTGGGTCAAGGCTTTTGATGGCCATATTTTGGGCCAACTGGGCACTTAAATAGCGTTCTCCACGAAACACCCTGCGAATTGCACCAGTCATTTCCTCGATGCTTGATTCTTTAGACAAATAACCCATAGCACCCAATTGCAAAACACGACTGGGTAAAGGCTCTGCTGATAAGGCAGAAACGGCTATAATTTTTGATTTTGCAGATGAATGTTTTAATCGACGAATCACTTCCCAACCATCGATGCCTGGCATTTTCATGTCAAGTAAAATGATGTCAGGACGATGCAGTTTGACCATGGCCAAGGCCTCTTCGCCATCTTGGGCTTCAGCAACCACTTCTATATCAGAGGTATCTTCTAAAAGACGCTTGATACCAAGTCGCACCAAAGCATGATCGTCTACAATCAAAACCTTAATCAATCAAAACTCCCAAAGGGTCTAGACATGACCAGAAAAGATACAATGATATTATCAATTTTGTTGCAAAATGACAACATAATTAATAAAGTTTATTCGATTTTTGAGCACCTTCACGCACAACTGGCGGATAAAGCGCAGGAAACGCTCCAAGCTCACGAGCACGCTCAATGGTCTTTTTAAAATCCAAGCCTATTAGACCAAATAAATCCTGAAAATCCTGAATAACATAATATATGTTTTGTAAAATATCGATGCGATAAGGGGTACGTAATACGCTGACCGGATCAAAATAAACACGAAGAGACTCATCTCGCTGTAAGCAAGACAAAGTTTCACTATAAGAGGATAAAATACCCCCACCATAAATTCGTAGACCATCTCTAGTTTGAATCAAGCCAAACTCCACGGTAAACCAAAATAATCTTAAAAATAAATTCCAATCTTTCTCTGGAAAACTCAAGGCCAATTTTGCATAAGATTTTACAAAATTAGAATAATTAGAAACGGTATATAAAGGTATATGCCCAAATAATTCATGAAAGATATCTGGCTCTGTAATGTAATCTATGTCTTCCCATCTGCGAATAAATGTTGCCA
The DNA here is from genome assembly GCA_002403515.1 of Legionellales bacterium UBA4759. Classification (GTDB taxonomy): domain Bacteria; phylum Pseudomonadota; class Gammaproteobacteria; order Legionellales; family Legionellaceae; genus UBA2653. The sequence continues at coordinate 3,509 of DHHZ01000010.1, forward strand.
CAGGAAAATTTGCATTGCTTAATAAGGTAAAAAATTCTTTTGACGAAATTGCACACTTTACAGGTTGAACTTGCCAATCTGAATATTCTTTTAATATGCGATTAACATCTGGAATTTGCGGAATAGCATCCGGAGAAAAGTTTAGTTTTTTTAAACCCTCAATGTATTCAGGAACAGCCCGTCCCTCTAGGATTTGAATTTGACGCTGGAAAAGATATTGCCAGGTTTTATTTTCTTCTGGAGAGTAATGAACAAAATTATTGCTATCCCAAGCATTTGATTCATAACGGCTGACAAATCCCATATTATTTCTCCTTTATCTAAGTTTAAGCTTAGCATGCCTTGAGAAACTAGAGGAAGGCTCCTTCATTTAATTTTATTTTTTTATTAAGCTCTCTCTTAATTTTGCAACCGATATGACCTGCTCTTTAGCAGATTGTTTTCTTTGTCCTCGCCAAGCCTGGCCAAAAATAAGTTCATAAGTAATGTCTTGCACTTGGATATCTCCTTGCAGCGGCCAACCCTGCGCAACAAGCGCATCTTTTAATCGAGCAGAATCAACGTAGCGCAAAACGATATCATCTCTATCCATCACTGGATCTGAAAACCCTGGCTTTAAAAGTAAGTCTCCAACATCATGCATATCTATAAAATGATTGGACAATGACATGGGTAGCTCTTTAAAGGTATCAGGTCCTAATGTAGAAAATAAAATACAACCATTGGGTTTTAGCACTCTAAAACATTCTTGAAAAATTAAAGTCAAATTATCGCTGGATTCAATGAGCTGATGTGCCAAAATAAAATCTATAGACTCATCTGCAAATGGCAATTGAATATTATTGGCCTGTAGCAAAGAAAAGGGTTTTAACCAAGTTTTTTTCTGTTTTGCATTTTGTAAAAAATGCCAAGAAGAATCAAGGCCTATCACGTAGGCATTGCTAAAATGCGCTTTCAAAAGCTTGGTTGAGAATCCAAAACCACAAGATAAATCCAAAACAACCGATGGATTGATTTTAAAATAACTCAATCGTTCCATCATGCGATGGCAAATTTCTTTTTGAAGCACGGTATGCTTTTCGTTGTCAGGAGTAGCCAATTCCTTCATGATATGAATCACAACCTCATGGATATGGAAATAAAGTGCTCAGTATACCACAATGGTTAAAATTGCCGAGAATTTGTTTAATTTGTGAAATGTCTTTTAAAAATAACGCCCCTATTTGCGAGCGTTGCGAAAAAAAAATAAAAAAATTAGAAGCCTTGTGTTTTTTTTGTTCCGAACCAACGCTTGGTCTTGAAGAAAAAATTTGTATATCTTGCCAATATCAAGCAAGCAATATTCACAGAATTTATGTTTTTTATGAATATTGTGAGCCCATAAAAACCCTCATTACCGATTTTAAATTCCATCATGGCTATGACTTGCTAAATTATCTTACCGATATTTTTATCACGAACCTCCCCAAAGACGCCCTACAAACTCAATGTTTAATACCAGTGCCCTTGCATCGAAAAAAACAACAAATTCGTGGTTATCACCAAACCTATTTAATGGCCAAGCAACTGGGAAAAAAATTATCAATCCCTGTAAACATGAATTATTGCAAAAAAATAAAACATACCGCCTCACAGTCACAACTTACACGTCTGGAACGAAGCCACAACTTAGATGATGCCTTTGTGGTTTCAAAACCCTCTTTTAACAAAATCACCATCGTCGATGACATCATCACCACTGGCGCCACTATACAAACATTGGCAAAAGCATTTCAAGCTCTTGGTGTTGAACACATCGATGTATGGTGTTTGGCAAAATCGATTAAATAATCTTAAAGAATTTAATTTATATGCCGATAATTTGAACAAGAAGGAGAAAAAGGAGCAAGTCATGGAAATCATCTTTCATGGGCAACAAGATTGGGAAAAGTCTCAAGAAAATATTATGGGCATCATTCAAATGCTACATGATCAATATAAAATCACTCATCTTCGAGAAATTCATATTTCACTGACATTGATGGATGAAGAAGGTTTTGACGTTGAACTTATTGATACTGAAACCAACGAAACATATCGCGTGATGGAAGTTTTTCGTAATCATTTGGATTATCAAAAGGTTCGCCAAGCAAGCTCTTTAAAGCTTGTTGTGGATAATACAAAAAAGGAATAAAAGTATTTTCATCCATAATGAATCATGACATGATGTTGTAACATTCAAGGATGATGGACAACATATGTTAAATTCGAGTGAAATTTCTTTACGCCGCGCTGTAGCCACTGCCAGTAAAAAAGTTGGTCCAAAGGGTAATATTGCAGAAGCAATCAAAGAATCTGCCCTAGGTCAAATGGACTTAATTAACCAAGCCCAAGGATTTATGGGCGGTGTTAAAGATAGCAAAAACTTAGAGGGTGCTGCTATTGGAATGGCTGTTCAAGGTTTAGAAATTGCTTATCATGTGCTGTCTGGTCAAATGCAAGAGGCTAAATTTCAACGAAAACAATTTGTGGATGAATGCGAAAATCAATTGGCCACATTTGTTATCAATAAATCCAAAGAAGTAGAAGATTTTTCCAAAGAAGAAATCGCCATAGACCGCTTTTATCAGCTTCTTCAAAAAGAATGCAGTTCCTTCTTAAATTATTTTGGCATACAAGCTCATCCTGATGAAGATAACCCCAAAATCAATCGCTTATCCATTCTTCCATTTTTTCAAATGAGCCAAGCGCTACAGCAAAAAAGCTTAGTTGCCAGCGACTTAGACCAGCATCGTCAAGCATGTTTTCTTTTTTTAAAAACTGGGTTGCCTACACGCTACTACTACCAACAATACAAAAATATCAACCGCATCTTTTTACAACTTGAAGGCATCTATCAAAAAGAAAATTATCTCAACCGATTTCGCGCCCCACGATTTATTGTAGTTTGTATGGCCAATTTACTTTGGAATTTGTTATTTCCAGTCGATGCAGAAACAGGCATTCCTTTGACGTTGGGCGAATGTGTGAATGCATGTTTAAAAGCCGAACTTTTTTTAAATCTTATTTTAGATGACACTCAAGAAAACTTTTTACAAACCATTGATGATGAGCAAGGCACACTGAATAGTTTTTTGATAAAAACGGAGATGTATATCAAAAGCCTGCATCAAGCTTTTGAGTTTGAAAGGCTACGCGAGATTAATCTCACTGATGTAAGCAACAGCATGCATAGAGCCCTTCGAATCATGGCCAACAAAATTACAGAACTGATTTTTAAAAGAGACAATGCTGCGGAAACTTTGGTGGGGCAATTGATGTTCCTGGGTGAACTTACTTTACAAAATCCTGGCTTAATGGAACGATTTTTCCCAAAAACTGTTGATATTCCAGGGGTCAATTCAACCCCTTGCTCCATGATTGATTTGTTGATTTTATTTATTCATGAATCGCCATATTCTAGAAAACAAATCATCAATAAGGCTAAAAAATCTCGCAATGAAGCCCTTCAAGAATTAGGGACCATCCTCTCAGAGATTCATCAGAGTTTTATCATTCCATTTGAAGAAAATGCCCTAAAGTCCTTTAAGAAAAAAAACATTCCCATGGATTTTTATCTTTGGATAGGCAAACGTTTCATCGCGCTTGTGGTGATGGTCATGGAATGTTTCAATATCTTCGAAGATACCAGAGCTCCACAATTTAAAAATGATCCTAGAACCAAAAAAGATAAAGAACAAAGAAATTTTATAATCAATATCGCTGCTAGCTCAAATATTAATAAATACTACGAATGGTCTTTATCCATATTTTTAAAACACAAAAGCAAAACCAGCGACAACCTTGATCAGTTGCTTCATGAGCAGAATAAAATGCTCATGATGACCCGCTTGCTCGACCAGGTGGGTTCTTTATTCATGGAAAACCGAATATTTTTACAGCAACCAGACTTCCAAACGATGCTACTGGATTGTTTGAAAAAAATTGAAATAGCCTACAAAGGTTTAAATGATCGCCTCAACTCGGTCGAGGCGCAAATGATGTCTGATGCACAAATACAACGTCATGAAAAGCGTGTCATTCAGCCGATGCTTGATGATTTAGAGGCAACTCTAGAATTCATTCAACGTTCAATATTACAAGTGAGTCAAGTCATCAGTGCACCTGGATTTTCTGAACAGGAAAAAAAATTACTCCAAGAAAAAACAGCAGCAATTCAATCGCAGTTTCAAAGTATTTTTCAAGGAAGTACCCTATTACCCTTAGAAATTTCTTTGGACGATGTGAAGCTTGAGCAAAAGAGCGCCCCCTCCCCTAAAAAATCATCCAATAAAGCTCTGATTGCACTTTTACAAAAATGTTATGATGGCATGTCGAGCCAAAGCCAAGAAGGGATTAAGGGCGATTTATTGATTAAAATGAAACAACGCATTCAAAAAGAACCGTTGCTCACTCAAGAAGATATCAAAGGATTTATCATTGATCTTTTAAATATTACCGCAACCCCCAGAAGCAATTATTTCTTTCAAGCAGCTTATGGACAAACTCGTTCCGCTAAAACATTTATACAAGCCGTTTTAAATGAACGATTTAATCAAGAGATTCCGATTGCCGCTATCATTTTTGACAATACCGATATCAACTTAAAAGTATTAAACGAAGCCAAGGTTTTACAACGCATCCAATACTTAAAACAAGAACACCATTGGTGTAATTTAGCTGATCAATTAAGAGAAGAAAGTATTTTTTAAAAAGGCTTTTTGTTTAAAAGACTACCGAATATACAACAATTCAGGTAAAATAAAGTTTTGATTAAAAACAGGTATTTACTTTGTTAGTTGTTTGCGGATTAAATCAACAAACTCCTTTGGCATTACGAGAAAAACTTGCCATTCATCCGGCAAATTTATCTCAATTTTTATTTGAAATTTCACGCTTGCCAAACGTTATAGAATGCATGGCCTTATCGACTTGCCATCGCACTGAGATTTATGCAGTTGTTAAAGACCCTGAAGTTCTTATCAACTGGTGGCAAACGCATCATCAATGTATTTGGTCTGATATCAAACCCTATTTTTATCATTACCATAATAATGATGCCCTGATTCACTCCTTAAGAGTCGCTTGTGGCTTAGACTCCATGCTTATTGGAGAGCCACAAATATTAGGCCAACTCAAACAAGCTTATCAACAGGCGTTAAGTTTAGAGTTTGCTAAAAATCGATTGATGCAATGGTTTGAATTTGTATTTCAAATGACTAAAAAAATTCGAACACAAAGCGGAATCAGCGAACTTCCTGTCTCTGTCGCTTCTGTTGCTGTAGACAGTATCCAAAAACATATTTCAGACTTCACCAATCAAAAAGTTTTAATCATTGGCTCTGGTGATACAGCACGCCTTGCTGCCATCCATTTGCAAGAAAAATCATGCCAAGATTTCATGGTCACCAGTCGACACATTGAGCATGCTCAAAATTTAGCTCAACAACTTGAGGGGCAAGCTTTCCCAGTGACAGAACTCAATAATCATCTACACCAAGCGGATATTTTAGTCACAGCCACAAGCTGTCCAATGCCTTTTATCTCTAAACAATCCATGGAACAAACTCTTGAAAAAAGAAAATACAAGCCTATGGTTTTGGTTGACTTAGCGGTACCTCGAGATATTGAACCTGATGTTGAACAACTGAAAGAAGTGACCTTAATCAATATCGACAGCTTGTTACAAATCCAAGAAAAAAATCAAGCCAAAAGAATTGAAGCTGGAAAAGTTGCCGAGCACATGATTCAGAAGGCTTTAAGCGCCTATACCAAAAAAAATAAAACCCTCAAGGCCCAAGATTTAATTTGTGATTATCGCACGTCCATGCAAAATTTAGCACAACAAGAAGTCCTAAGAGCCCAACAAAAACTAGCTTCCGGGCATTGCCAATATCAAGTTATCGAAGAACTTGCTGAGCGCTTGGTGCAAAAACTTATGCATCAACCCACCAAAGGTTTGCAAAAAGCCGCAGTTGACGATAGACAAGACCTTTTAGAATTGGCGCAATATTTATTTAATTCCCATCGTAAAGAGACATTTCATTCATGAAAGCAAGTTTACAAGAAAAGTTTATCCAAATGTCAGAGCGTTTGGAAGAAGTACAAATGTTATTAAGTGATGCACAAACATTACAGTCTGCAAGTAAATTTCAACAATTATCCAAAGAGTTTGCCCAATTAGAACCCATTGTTGAGCGCTTCAAAAAATTCCAGAGCCTTCAACAAGAATGGCAAGATATCCAAACATGGCTTAAAGACGATGATAAAGAGCTCAAACAACTCGCGGAGCAAGAATACCCTATTGTTAAACAAAAACTTGAAGAAATTGAAGAAGCATTACAATGGGACTTGATTCCAGAAGACCCCAATGATGAGAAAAATGTTTACTTAGAAGTTCGCGCAGGCACTGGTGGTGATGAAGCGGCTATTTTTGCTGGCGACCTCTTTCGCATGTATACCCGCTACGCTGAGTCGCAAGGTTGGCAAGTTGAAATTTTAAATACCCATCACGGTGAACATGGTGGATTTAAAGAAGTTATTGCACAAATCAGTGGTCAAAATGTTTATGGCCATCTCAAGTTTGAATCCGGAACCCACAGAGTTCAACGCGTACCACTGACAGAATCTCAAGGCCGCGTGCATACATCAGCTTGTACTGTTGCTATATTACCCGTATTGGATGAAATCAATTCCATTACCATCAATTCAGATGATCTTCGTGTTGACACCTTCAGAGCCTCAGGCGCGGGTGGTCAGCACGTCAATAAAACCGATTCGGCTATTCGAATTACTCATATTCCATCGGGGATGGTTGTAGAATGCCAAGATGAACGTTCTCAACATAAAAATAGAGCAAAAGCGATGGCATTATTACAAGCCCGTCTCTTGGATGCCGAACAAAGTAAACAAAGAGAATCTCAAGCTCAAACTCGAAAAATGTTGGTGGGTAGTGGTGACCGTTCTGAGCGAATTAGAACCTATAATTTTCCCCAAGGACGTTTAACAGAACACCGTATTAATTTAACCATTTACCAATTGGCAGATGTTATGGAAGGACATTTGGATTCTATTATACAACCTTTGAGAAAAGAACATCAGGCCAATTTACTGGCTGATCTCTCTAGTCAATTGTGATGAAGATTCGTGATGCCATTCAATATGGTCAACAACAACTGAGTGCTTTGGGTGATACTGCTCGCCTTGATTGTGAGCTTTTACTGTGTAAGATATTCAATCGCCCAAGAACATTTCTTTATAGTCATTCCGAAGACATGCTAAGCCTTGAACAGGAAGAACAATTTCAAGGGTTTTTAAATCTTCGGCAACAATCGATTCCCATGGCCTATATTCTCGGTGAAAAAGAGTTTTGGTCCATGACTTTTAAAGTATGCACCAGCACCCTCATCCCAAGACCTGCCACAGAAGCCATTATCGAATACATTTTAAAGCTACAATTACCAGAAAATGCCAAAATATGTGATTTAGGAACAGGAAGTGGGGCGATTGCCATTAGTCTTGCAAAAGAAAATCCAGGCTGGGCGATAAGCGCTACTGACATTCAAGCCAATGCACTAGCCATGGCAGCATACAATGGTAAAAAGCATCAATGCCAAAATATAGAATTCATTTGGAGCAATTGGTTTCAACGACTTTATGCTCGAAAATTCCATCTAATCGTGAGTAACCCCCCCTATATTCATCCCAATGATCCGCATCTTTCAAAAGATGATGTCCAGCATGAACCACGATTGGCATTGGCCAGCGAAGATGAAGGCTTATTAGATTTAAAAAAAATTATTCAGCAAGCTCAAAATTTTTTATATCCCCAAGGTTTTTTAATACTAGAGCATGGTTTTGATCAACAAGCACAAGTCATCGCACTTTTAAAAAAATTAGGTTATCAACATGTTCACGGATTCCATGACCATGAAGGTATACCTCGTTTCTGTGTGGGTCAAAAACATGCCTAGGCTCAATTATGATTTCTTTGCGCGCCCCACAGAGCAAGTGGCCAAAGAACTCATCGGTAAACAACTCGTCATTGCAGGACAAAAAGCCATCATCACTGAAACAGAAGCCTATAAAGGTCGTGATGACCCTGCTTCGCATGCCTTTCGAGGACCAACACCCAGAGCTAAAATCATGTATGGACCCTGTGCGCAACTATATGTTTACTTGATATATGGCATGTATCATTGCCTAAATATTGTAGCTCATGAAGATGATGAAGCTGGTGCAGTACTTATCCGAGGTCTTGAATTAGAAAATTTAGATTTAAATGGACCCGGGAAACTATGCCGGCATTTTGGAATTACTCGAGAATTTAACCACCTCGATATCACAGACAGCCCCTTATTCTATGTGCAAAATACCTTTGATACTATTGAAACCTCTGCGACATCCAGAATAGGCATCAAAAAAGGTCATGATAAGTTATGGCGTTTTATTCGAAACTAGCACTTTTTAAAACCTTCGTATAAGATATAAAAATACCTAATGAATTCTTGAAAATGGTCTATACTTAATTTAGTATCCAAAAAAATTAATCCTTTAATGAATAAGTGAGTTTAAAGTGAAAACAGATACAATGGTTAATATGGGCATACAGCCTTATGTCGAGAAGCCGGGCGAAGAATATATGAATGAAAAACAGCTCGCTCACCTTGAACAAATTTTACTAGCATGGCGCAAATCCTTGATGGAGGAAGTTGATAGAACAGTTACCCATTTAAAGGATGAAGCAGCCAATTACCCTGACCCTTCTGATAGAGCAAGTCAAGAAGAAGAGTTTAGCATCGAGTTACGCACCCGTGACCGAGAAAGAAAATTAATCAAAAAAATTGAAGATGCGCTAGAGCGTTTGCGCGAAGAAGACTTCGGATATTGCGAAGCCTGTGGCATAGAAATCGGGATGAAACGTCTTGAAGCAAGACCGACCGCCACATTGTGCATCGATTGCAAAACATTGTCAGAATTAAAAGAAAAACAAAACCAAGGAAACTAGCCTTCTAATGCTTTAATAATGCCTTGCATATGTATATCCAAACTGCCTTGATGCTTTTGCATAACATCAAGGCTTTTTTGTTTAAATGTTTGATTATCCTGATGACTCAATAACATCGATATAACCTGAGTCAATTTCTCTGCTGTAGGTGTTATCATAATTGCATCATCTTGTTGTAACAATCGAACTAAATCTTGTTGATTATGAGTATGGGGTCCTGTAATGACAGGCACTCCAAAACTCAAAGGCTCCAATACATTATGTCCACCAATGGGTACCAAGCTACCGCCTACAAAAGCAAAGCTAGCGATTGAGTAAAGACTGGTTAGCACCCCCATTTGATCGACCAAAATGATATCTGCATACTCCTCAGGGGTCCATGTCGTTAAACGTTGAACATGTTTTAATTGATTTTGCTTAAGAAGCTGAAAAACTCGATTAAATCGCTCAGGATGACGTGGCACCAACATCAACATCAAGTGAGGGAATTTCGGATGTAATTTTTTCCAAACTTCCAAAATTTTTTCTTCCTCTCCCTGATGGGTACTACCAACCACCCAAATGGCTCTTTCTGGATAAAATGATTTAAAATGATTCCAAAAAATTAGCTTATGTTCATCTATAGCACTGGCTTGAAATTTCAAATTACCCGCCAACTCCAACTGATTTGAAGAAGCACCAATACTTAAAAACCGAGTCATGTCTTGCGAACTTTGCACATATATTTTCTGAAAAAACTGCAAAATACGGCGCCAAAACCATGCGGTTTTTAAATAAGTTTTATAAGAACGATTGGATATGCGCGCATTTGCTAAAATGATAGGAATTTGTTTTTGATGACAAGTCGATAATAAGCCCGGCCACAGTTCGGTTTCAAAGACCACCAGTAATCGTGGTTTTCTATCTTTTAAAAAACGTTTAATTGCATAAGAAAAATCATAAGGACAATACTGGTGAAAAACTTTATCACCCCACATGCGTTTGACTTGTTCAGAGCCAGTTGGGGTCATGGTTGTCACAAGAACTCGCCATCCTTGAGCTAAAGATTGTTCAATGATAGATGATGCCGCAACAACCTCACCAACCGATACCGCATGACACCATATATCCACCGGTTGATGCGATTGAAAACAACCAAATCGCTCACCCATACGTTGTCGATAAGCTGGTAACTTTCTGGCTTTGATGAGTAAACTAATGGCGATGAATGGGCAAGCCAAATACCACAACAAGTCATAGATGAACAAAAATAATTTCACGATATTCCTAATTGAGAGGGCTCTAAACCCATCAAAGTCTATTTTTTTTTAACCAGAATGTCAATTCGACTTCTTCACTCAAGCTCGTGTATAATAAGGATATTCTATAATATGTACCCATTTTAATATTTATGCAGATTCTTGGAAAAATCATTGGTAGCTCTTTAGGCTATATTATGGCGGGGCCTTTGGGTGCAATCATCGGTGTCATCATTGGGAATATGTTTGATAAAGGCTTAAAACAACATATGTCTCAATCATTTACTCATTTTCACCGCGAAAAAAGAGAAGCCGTCATCAATGCATTTATTAAAACTAGTGCTTGTTTAATGGGTTTTTTTGCCAAAGCCGACGGTAGAGTTTCTGAAAATGAACTCAATTATGCTAATCAAATTTTTAATGAATTAAAATTAAATGAAGAGCAAACGATCACCGCTAAAGAGTGGTTTACCTCGAGCAAAAATGGTCAAGTGAGCTTACAAGATCAAATTAGAATGCTAGAGTATTTAAAAGAGAAAAATTTATTTCTTTGCAAAAACTGTCTGGATATTGTCTATCAAATGATAAAAATTGATGGACTCAACACCAAAAAAATTAACTTTTTAAATCATATTCTTAGTGAGTTGGGGTTTGCGCCCTTAGAGACCATGTTTAGCCAACAAGCTTTTTGGGAACAATTTCAACAACAACAGCAACAATATTATCGCCAAAATTATCAACATCAACAAAATCCTTTTCAAAATAGAGCATCTCAACTCGATGAAGCATTTAAAACCTTAAATCTTAGCAATACTGCCACACAAACAGAGGTTAAAAAGTCTTATAGAAAACTCATGAGTCAGTTTCATCCGGATAAGATGATGGCCAAAGGCGTTTCACAACAAGAGTTAAAGAAGGCAACTGAGAAAACTCAACAAATCAGTAAGGCTTATGAGTTAATTTGCTCAGTGAAAGGCTGGTCATAGTTTGAAGCAGGTTCGCCCATAAGGCGAACCCAATATGATTTATTCGAAAGAAATATCTAATTTTTTAAGTAATTTATACATTTCATCGGCCATAACGACATGCGCATGTGCTGTAGGATGGTATAAATCAAAAAATAAGTACCCATAGCATTTATCATTGGTATTCATTGATTGTCGATTGACGGTCGATAAAAACAATGATTTAGATAAAAGCTGCGTTTGATTCGAGGAGTTATCATCCAAATCACTACAAGTTGCAGTGGCATTGATAAAACCATTTCGCGCTGGATGGTCAATAATATCATCCATCACACGTGTCACATCATAATCAATGAATTGGACGTCAGGAAAATCTTTTTTAAATTTATCCACAACTTCAGCCAACAAACGGTTATGTTCTAACGACATATGACCCAACTCGTTAATTGCTTCATACTCAATTGCGGCAGGAATTCGAGATAAATTAGGAACATTTAAAATCATCACATGTTTTGCACCATGAGCAATTAAATTTTCAATATTCTTTTGAATTCCATTAATCACCGCATGAACTGCCTCATCTTGATTTTCAGGCAAGTTAAAATAATTATTGGCACCAATCCATACCACATACAATGTATCAGGCAATGTCGTATCATTGTTTGCATCTAAATAATTTTTAATTTGGTTATTCAGTGAAAAACCAGCTTCTGTTTCTTCACCCTCAACTGAAATACCTGCCCCACCAAAAGCATAATCTAGTAAACGTGCTTGGCCATTCACTGGATAAAGCTTATCCATTAATAATTCAATCCATACAGGTCCGTTGGTAAAACGGCCTGCATAGTAAGGTGGTGACATCGGTAATTGATGATCCATATATTCATACAAGTTTCCGTTATCTGACAAACTATCACCAAATACCACAACTTGATTTATTCGAGTAGTAGCAAAGGAAGTTAAACTTCCCAACAACATCAACAAGGAAATTATATATTTCATTATTTGCCTCAATATCAATGAATTTTTATATAAAAAGCTTTATACCATGTCTGATTGAATCTTTAAATGCAATTGTCTTCCACAAACCCATGCTTTTTTAAGATTTTCAACGACATTTTTCGATAAGCCTTCAGGCAACAATACAGTTGCATGATTTTCATAAATTTTTAATCCATTAATTTGAGAACCTGGGATTCCACCTTCATTGGCCAATGCACCAATAATTTGACCAGGACGAACACCATGGCTTTTACCGACAGCAATTCGATACAAAACTTGTTCAGAAGAACGACCTTGACGACCACCACCAAAATCTCTTTCATAGCGAGAAGAGCGTTCACGGCCACCACCAAAATCTCTCTCATGACGAGCTGGTCTTTCACGACGTCTTTCACGACCTTTAGAAAAACCAAAATTGTCTCTTTCATTGGAGGAATGAGACACCACATCATATGGTGAATCGGCATGTGTCACCCAGCTTGAATGACTCAAATGCATTTTAGCTAAAGATACTGCCAAATCTTTCCAATCATAATTCTGTTCTTGAACCATTCTCTCTAAAGCTTGAGCATAATCATTAGAGACCACTTCTTGCATTTGTGTTTTAATTTTTTCAATAAATTGATCTTGTTCACGCAACTGGATATAAGCATCAGTTGGAACCATCATTTTTTGAATTTTTTGTTGAGTATGACGTTCAATGATATTTAAAAAACGAGATTGTTTAGGTTCAACAAATAAAATACTTTGTCCAGTTCGACCCGCACGACCTGTACGACCAATACGATGTACATAAGTTTCAGGATCTCCTGGCATATCAAAATTGATAACCTGGGTAACTTGTGAAACGTCCAAGCCACGTGCCGCAATATCGGTAGCCACTAAAACATCCGCACCACCACGTCGAAACTGTTGAATCAAACGCTCACGCATGGCTTGCGCTAAGTCTCCATTGAGTGCAATTGCTCGAATTCCAGCATTGACTAGGACTTCAGCCAACATTTCTGTTTGTTGTTTTGTACGCACAAAAACAATTTTAGCGCCTTCTTCAGCGATTTGTAATAATTTAACCAAAGCATCGGTTTTTTGTGGAGCAGATGCGAACAAAAAGAATTGTTGAATTTTTGGCATTAACATTTTTTCAGCCTGAATTTCAACAATCACCGGCTCATTCAAATAACGATTCACCAATTGTCTAACTCTTGGAGGCATGGTTGCAGAGAACAATGCAGTTTGACGAGTCTCTGGCATATTTTCCATGATGCTTTCAACATCTTCAACAAATCCCATGCGTAACATTTCATCAGCTTCATCCAATACAAAATATTCAATTTGGTTAAGAACCAATGTACCTTGTTTGATATGATCAATGATTCTTCCTGGGGTTCCGACCACAATGGCGCAACCTTTCTTTAATTGACGAATTTGTGGGGTATATGATTGTCCACCACACAAAGCCACAGTCGAAATTTTTGGTAAATCTTTAGTGAGCTCTACGATATGTTGCTCTACTTGCAGTGCGAGTTCTCGGGTGGGTGTAATAATTAAAGCTTTTGGAGACTGACTAATTTTAGCAGACGATAACTTTTGTATTAAAGGTAAAGAAAACGCTGCTGTTTTACCTGTACCGGTTTGTGCAAGGCCTAGAACATCTTTGCCAGCCAATAAAGAAGGAATGGTTTGTTGTTGAATAGGGGTTGGATTTTTAAATTCAAGCGCTTCCAAAGCCGACATAATATGGCTTGAAAACTGGAAATCAGAGAAATTTTGTATCAAATTAGACATTATGGAATCCAAAAGTAAAAAAATGATGTAATTGTATTACAAATAAAAAAAGAAACCAATTCTAACACACTTTTTGACAAAAAACTTATTTTTTTCGATTAAATTGATATTTTTTAATCAAAAGAAATAAATAGTCGACGAGTTAGAATGGTCTCAAATGACTAGCGCCAGTCGAGTAGCTTGCTCAATAGCCTGCTTGGCATCAAGTTCTCTGGCTTGATAAGCACCACCTAAAAGATGTAAGGTGAAGGCTTTTTGTTTGAGCTGATGATACAAATCAAGTTCTTCCTCTTGGCCTGCGCAAATGATGATGTTATCAACCTCGACAAATTGCTCCTGCTTTTTATGAGAAAAATGCAGTCCTTGGTTATCAATTTTAATGTACTCGACCCCAGTATACGCTTTCACACCTTTATTTTTAAGATTTAAACGATGAATCCAGCCTGTAGTTTTCCCTAAATTCGCACCAATAGGGATTTCTTTTCTTTGAAAAATATACAATTGTTTAAATTGTTGACTATTGTGTTTTTCAACCACTCCTCCTCGATGGGCTAAATGTGTATCTATCCCCCATTCTTGATAAAAATCAGAGGAATCTGCAAGTATTTTTGTTGCCGTATCAATACCAATACCCCCTGCTCCAATAATTGCAATTTTATCCCCTAAAATACCTCTGCCATGAATGGCGTCAATATATGTAATGACTTTGGGGTTTTCAATCCCTGGAATATTTGGAATCCTAGGATGTACACCCGTTGCAATAATGATTTCATCAAAATCCTTCAGCAATTCTGGGGTGGCTTCACAATTGAGAATGACTGTGACCTGAAGTTTTTCTAGTTGATTGGTAAAATACGCAATGGTTGATTGATACTCTTGCTTTCCTGGGATTTTCTTAGCCAAATTAAACTGGCCACCTAAACAAGAATTTTTTTCAAACAAAGTCACTTGGTGACCTCTTTCTGCCGCTGTTTTTGCAAAAGCAAGTCCTGCCGGCCCGCCACCCACAACTGCCAAACGTTTTGGTGAATGAACCTCGGTCACGATTAACTCTTGCTCTCGACATGCAAATGGATTCACCAAGCAAGAAGCGATTTTTCTTTTGAAGACTTGGTCAAGACAGGCTTGATTACAAGCAATGCATTCATTGATTAGCTCTGATTGACCGTGAAAGGCTTTAAGCACCCAGCTTGGATCAGCTAATAAAGGTCGGGCCATAGAGACCATATCAGCCATACCAGAGGAGACAATAGATTCTGCTTGGTCGGGCCGATTAATACGATTGACTGCAACAAGTGGAACCTGAACTTCTTTTTTTAATTTTTCGGTCACAAAAACGAAAGCCGCATTGGGCACCATGGAAGCAATTGTTGGGATTCGTGCCTCATGCCAGCCAATTCCTGTATTAATCAGAGAAACCCCTTCGGCTTCAAGGGCTTTGGCTAAAAGCACAATTTCTTCCCATGAGCTGCCATCACTGACCAAATCAAGCATAGACAATCGAAAAATAATGATAAAATCTGTGCCCAGTTGTTGACGAATTCCTCTGACAATTTCTAAGGGAAAGCGAATTCTATTTTGATAAGAGCCGCCCCATTCATCTGTTCTTTGATTGGTTCTTGCGACAATAAATTGATTAATAAGATAGCCTTCGCTGCCCATGATTTCAACACCATCATAGCCTGCTAATTTAGCCATTTGCGCACTATGAACAAAGCTTTTAATAGTTCGATAAATTCCTCTTTTGGTCATTTTCCAGGGCTTGAAAATATTTATAGGTGCTTTAATCGAGCTTGGTGCAACATTCCAAGGATGATATCCATAACGGCCTGAATGCAGTAATTGTAAAATGATTTTTGTATCAAATTGATGCACTGTATCCGTTAACTGTTGATGCTTTTGCGCTTCCTTGGGTGTAGAAAACTTGGCTGAAAATGGCATCAGCATGCCTGCCCAATTCGGTGAAAACCCACCAGTGATGATAGTTCCAACACCAGCTTGAGCCCTTTGCTTATAAAATGCTGATAATGCAGAAAAATTCTTTTCTTCTTCTAAGCCTGTATGCATAGAACCCATAATGATTCGATTTGCAAGAGTAGTAAACCCTAAATCCAGCGGTTGAAATATTGCAGGAAACGAAGGCTTTTGATGAAGAAATTGCATGACCATCCCTAGGCAAAAATACAGATTTTAGTATGCCTAAATCATTTTAAAATAGCAATCAATCAGCCAAATAGGAGAAAGTGTCTGCTTTTTTACTCACAGAGTTTAGTAAAAACTGTAATTTATGCATGATTGCAGTTTTTTATGATATAATTTTTATGGTAATGATAAATTTAAATAATTTTTGCATGATGATAAAACAATCTTTTGATCTTAAAATTTTTAATACCTTCGGATTTCCAGCAGAATCTCATGCTGGTGCAATCATCAACTCTATTGATGAGTTACATCATGCCATTGAATATGCAAAATCTAAACAATTACCACTTCTAACCATTGGTGGCGGCAGCAATATTGTATTGAAAGGTCTTTTATCTTACTTAGCGCTCATCATCAGAATCCCTGGCATTGAATTAATACAAGAAGAACAGGACCATGTCCTCATTCGTGTAGGAGCAGGTGTTGAATGGGATGCGCTGGTACAACATAGTTTAAATCAAAAATGGTATGGCTTAGAAAATCTTTCTATTATTCCAGGAACCGTTGGTGCTTGCCCTATACAAAATGTTGGCGCTTATGGTGTTGAAATTAAAGATTTTTTCCATGAGCTGACCGCTGTAGAAATTGCAACGCTTGAAGAAAAAACCTTTTCAAAGAAAGACTGTCATTTTACTTATCGAGATTCAATTTTTAAGAATGCGTACCGCGACCAATTTATCATCACATCAGTAACTTTCAAGCTTAAAAAAACGCCCTTTATCAATATAAACTATGGCAACTTACGCAAAGAACTTAGCCATATAGCTGAACATGAAATCACACCCGAGCATGTTCGAAATGCTGTTATTGCGATACGTACGCGAAGATTGCCCGATGTCAAACAAATTGGTAATGCTGGCAGTTTTTTCATGAATCCGATTATTGATGAATCACTGTTCCAAGACATTCAGAGCAAACATCAGGATGTGGTATTTACAAAATTAGATAACAATCAATATAAAATTTCTGCGGGTTGGTTGATTGAGCGATGCGGTTGGAAAGGTTATCAAAATAATACTGTCGGTGTTTTTGAATTCAATCCATTGGTTTTAGTTAATCATGGGAAAGGCACTGCCAACGAACTATTGGCGTTATCAGAAAAAATTATTGAAAGTGTCTATAAAACTTTTGGGATTCAATTAAAAATGGAACCTAGACTTTATTGCTCTATCAGCTAGATTATAAGACCTCTCCCCCGCCCCATTTTGTATATCTAAAAACATATTTAAGTTTCGCCAGAGGAATCCACAAGGACCAGACGAGAAGGATTAATATTAAAAGAGCAACCCTTGGGTTGCTCTTTTTTTTCTATCTAAAAATAATCGCTGAACGCTCAGGGCCTGTTGATAAATAATGAACAGGGACGCCCAATACTTCTTCTAATCTTAAGATATAAGAACGCGCATTTTCTGGTAAATCATTCCAGTTTTGAACATTCATGGTGTTTTGCATCCAACCAGGGTGAGACTCATAAACAGGCTCTAAATCTGCATAGTCTTCAATAACGGCAGGTGGCGCATCAACAAGCTCACCGGTTTTTTTATTACGGTAAGCAATGCAAATTTCAACAGTTTTAAACTCATCCATCACGTCTAATTTGGTAATGCATAAAGAGTTAATGCTATTGAGTACAATTGAACGCTTCACCAAAACCGCATCAAACCAACCACAACGACGAGGGCGACCAGTCACAGAACCAAATTCATGCCCACGATTGGCCAGCATCATGCCTTGATCATCAAATAATTCAGTCGGGAATGGGCCGCTACCAACACGCGTGGTATAAGCTTTTGCTACACCCAATACGGTTTTTAAATGCAACGGTCCAAAACCCGTACCATTGGTTACACTACCCACACAGGTGTTTGATGATGTCACAAAAGGATAAGTACCATGGTCTATATCCAAATGAATACCTTGAGCACCTTCAAAAAGGATAGCTTCATTGGCTTGACGATGTTTCTCTAGTAAACCGGTGACATCAGCCACCAAAGGTCCTAATTGCTCTAACCACATTGGGTAAGCATCTAAAGCAGCTTGCATAGACACGGGCTCTGCATGATAGCGTTGTGTCAATTCAAAATTATGATGATCATAAATTTCTTTTAATTTACGCTTGAATACTTCTGGATGAAATAAATCGGCCACTTTAATTGCACGACGCGCAACTTTATCTTCATATGCAGGTCCGATACCTCGCCCTGTAGTTCCGATTTTATTTTCACCTTTGGCATTTTCACGCGCCTGATCAATGGCAACATGGATAGGCAGTAAAATAGTACAACGATCACTTATTCTTAATTGCTCTCTCACTGGAATATTGATTGCCAACAACTCTTGGATTTCACCCAACAAGGCATCTGGCGCTAAAACAACACCATTACCGATGTAACAATCAACATTCGGATGTAAAATTCCTGATGGTAATAAACGTAAAACCAATTTTTTACCATGGTGATATAGGGTATGCCCAGCATTATGGCCGCCCTGAAAACGCACCACCACTTTTGCTTTTTCAACGAGGGTATCAATAATTTTACCCTTTCCTTCATCGCCCCATTGAGCGCCAATTAAAACTAAATGATTTGTCATAACCAAAACCTAAAAAAAAAAGTTTATTTCGATCTTTAAGAGTTAGAATCTCTACTTCTCGAAACCCCTTGATGTAGTAAGCCAAAAAAATCACTGCTCGTGTCAACCACAAACATATTATTTTGATGACGGAAAGACTCCTGGTAAGCTTTCAAACGACGATACAATGAGAAGAATGCAGGGCTCTTTTGATAAGCATCTGCATAAATTCCTGCAGCTTTCGATTGCCCGCCAGCACGAATAAGTGACGCATCTTTTTGAGCTTGTGCCAAAATAACTGTCACTTGTGCATCTGCTCCAGCTTTAATCGCTTCTGCAGCCGCTTGACCATCTGCGCGATGATGGTTTGCAATTTTCTGCATATCAGCACGCATTCTTTGATAAATAGCGGCACTAGTACTTTCAGGCAAATCAATTCCTTTGATGCGCACATCAACAACATGAATACCAAGACTTCCAGCTTGAACTTCAGCGTTTTGTCTCAATAGTTCCATAATATCATCACGACCACCAGACACCACTTCAGAAATCACTCGTTTACCAAACTGTGCACGAAGTGAAGTATTTAATTGCTGTTCTAAGAGTGTCTCTGCTTTGTAAGAATTGCCGCCAGTTGCTTTGAAATACTTTGACAAGTCACGAATTTTCCATTTCACATAGTAATCGACAATCACGTCTTTCTTTTCTTTGGTCACAATACGCGAGGATTTGATATCTAAGGTTTGTAAACGTGTATCAAAAACTCGAATATGGTCGATAAAAGGAATACGAATATGTAATCCTGGCTTTAAAACACTGACTTTATCAGAAGAGCCTTCTTCAACTAAACGTCCTAACCGTAAGACAATTCCTGCTTGACCTTGTTTTATCACCACCAAGCCAGAGAATATTAATAAGCCCAAAATCATCAATAAAACGATTATATTTTTTTTAACATTCATTCAATATCTCTCCTCATGCGACGCAAGACCTTTAGTGACGGGGTTTCTTCTTGCTTATCCATCGATGCGACCTGTTGAGCAGGAGCCTCTTTCCAACCAATTGATGTTTTTTGCTTATCTTTGGTCTTAGCCATTCCTTTCATAAAAGGCAAATACATGGCTGGGGTATTTTTTGCATCCACAAAAACTTTTGGATTTTCACTCATGATTTTTTGTAAGGTTTCAATATACATACGCTCGGAAGTAATTTGCGGCGCTTGCATATATTGCGGTAACAATTGTAAAAATTCCGCAGTTTCACCTTGCGCATTTAAAACGACTTGTTTAGCAAATGCTTCAGCTTCTTGTGTAATGCGTTTTGCATTACCATCGGCAATGGGAACCACTTTTGCTTCATAAGCGCGCGCTTGTTCGATAAAACGACGCTCGTCTTCTTGCGCCTTGATTGCATCATCAAAAGAACTTTGAACATATTTAGGTGCTCTGGCAGGTTGTGGAGCAACGCCTATAATTTGAATACCTGTTTTATAACGATCGAGAATTTTAACTAAAGACTCTTGTACTTGACTGCCCCAAACTTCTCGACCAGCTGTGATTAACTGATCTAGTGTTGTAGTGCCAACCACTTGTCGAAGAGCACTGGAAGTAGCTTGTCTCAAGCTTTCTTCAGGATCTGCCACATTAAATAAATACGACGATAAATCGGCAATACGATATTGTACAACTATCGATACTTCAACTAAATTCTCATCTTTAGTTAACATTTGACCTGAATAAGAATAATCGGAAACTCTATCGACATTCAGCACGATTTTTTTATAAAAAATTGATGGTATCCAATGGGGACCTGGTCCAACTGTTTCTACATAGCGCCCAAAACGAAGAATTGCAGCTTGCTCGGCAGGTTGTACGATGAAAATACCTGACAATAACCAAAATATAAAAATTATCAACCCGATTCCCCATGCCATCACAGGTGAAGAAGATGGTAATTGATTCTTGGGTTTAAAGTTGTGCACGCCACCTAAGAATTTTTTCTTGCCAAACAAAAATGCACTCAATTTTTTTTGTAATTTTTTGAGCGCTTCTTCTAAATCTGGTGGTTGTTGTTTACCACTCCATGGATCTTGATTTCCTGAATTATTCCAACTCATTAATAATTTCTCCAAATGACATAATATTGAATCGTCAAAAACAAGCTATGTTATCATACTCAAGCTTGCCGAGTATACAACAAGTCAAAAACATCATGCCCTAAACCGATACCACGTTTTTCAAATTTTGTAGATGGTCGCCAGCTGGGTTTTTCAACATAAGTATTTAAAGGACTCTCATTAGAAAGCTCGGAGCACGGTGCAATTTCTTCCAACATAAATTCAGCATATGGCGCCCAATCGGTGGCACAATGTAAATAACCACCAGGTTTTAATGCTTGCGCAAGAACATCCACAAAGGCAGTTTGCACCAAGCGTCGTTTATGATGCCTTTTTTTAGGCCATGGGTCCGGGAAATAAATTTGAATACCAGCCAGACTATTGGCAGGAATGCATTCTTTAAAAGCCACCATTGCATCAAAAGGAACGACGCGAACATTGGTTAAATTTAAACGAAGAACTTCATTTAATAGCTGTCCTATACCAGGTCGATGCACTTCAATGCCAATATAATTCTTGTCAGGATTATTTTTTGCCATCTCAACCAGAGAATGTCCCATACCAAAACCAATTTCTACAATCGTATCTGCTTTACGTGAAAATATAGTTTCAAAACACCAAGGTCGATGATGACTGGTCAGACCAAAATGACATAACCCATATAAATAAGATAAATTTTGACGAACACCACAGCGACCGTTTCTTATTACAAAACTTTTTATTTGCTCATTCATTAACTTTAAGACTCAACTATTTAACTAAACCCAAAAATTTGCTAAATTATCGCAAAAAACAAGATACAAAGCAAAAAACTGAACAAAGCAATTGCAAAATATTCGAAGAAATGATAAATTTCAGTGCTAACTTATTGCGAACAAAAGCATTTTTTGCTATAAAGTACCCTTTTATTAATTTGGTTGGAAAGTTCATATAGAATTTTTTCTTGGTGTCTTCCAGGAGTTACAAATGTCAAAAATCTGTCAAATCACAAGTAAGCGCCCAACAACAGGCAACAAAGTATCGCATGCGAATAACAAAACTAAACGTCGTTTTTTACCAAACATGCAAACACACCGTTACTGGGTTGCTAGTGAAAACCGCTTTGTTAAATTAAAACTCAGCACAAAAGCAATGCGTATCATTGATAAAGTTGGTATTGATGCAGTTATTGCTGATTTAAGAGCTAACGGCGAAATCTAATTAGTCAAAATATTATA
This sequence comes from Legionellales bacterium UBA4759, assembly GCA_002403515.1. Classification (GTDB taxonomy): domain Bacteria; phylum Pseudomonadota; class Gammaproteobacteria; order Legionellales; family Legionellaceae; genus UBA2653. Next base: position 25,630 of record DHHZ01000010.1, read on the forward strand.
GAGGCATCAAATGGCTGCAATTACTATCAAAGTTAAAATGGAATCTACTGCTGGTACCGGTTATTTCAAAACCACCACCAAGAATCCACGAAATGTTACTGAAAAATTAGAATTGAACATGTACGATCCTGTTGTTCGTAAACATGTTAAATTCAAAGAAAAGAAAGTTAAATAACATCTCATTATTTTAGATTGTTATCATTTTAAAATCCGATGACCCAAATCATCGGATTTTTTTTGTGCAAATATTTTCAAAATACTCATATATTCAGGGTTGCTTGTATTTTCTATAAGGCTACTGTAGAATTTTTTTCATACGATATTGGATATCCAGTGCAAATAAAGCATAAGGACATAAGAATAATAATTTATGGAACCTAAAAACTTATATTATGGAGATTATCTACAGCTCAAAAAACTATTAGATGCCCAACATCCCGTTACCGATGCTCATGATGAGCTTTTATTTATCACCATACATCAAGCCTATGAGCTTTGGTTTAAACAAATAATAACTGAATTACGTTTTTCTCGAGACGCTCTGATAAAAATGCCGCATGGCCAAAAAAGTTATGGCCCCATGATTAGGAAACTTGAAAGAGTATCACAAATTTTAAAAATCTTGGTGGATCAAATCGACATTATTGAAACCATTATGCCATTAGATTTTTTAGAATTTAGAGATGATTTAATTCCAGCATCTGGTTTTCAAAGCTTACAATTTCGAAAAATAGAGTTTTTATTGGGGGAAATTTTTTCTGCCCAAGGCTGCCCTCTTCAACACTATCGCTTAAATGAAAAAGATTTGGAGGACCTTGAAAAACAAATGAAAGAAAAAAGTTTAATTTATAGTGTTAATCTTTGGCTTGAAAAAATGCCTTTTTCTTACCAACATGCACCAGATTTTTGGACGGAATATCGAGAGCGCATTTTAAAAATTTTTGAAAAAGAACAATCGCTCGTTTCTGAAAACAAAAGCTTCAGTCTCGAAAAAAAACAAATAGAGCTAAAAGTTATAGAAAAAAACATTGAAAATTTTTACACCTTTTTTAATAACGCAAGCTCAAATGAGAAAAAGTATAAACTCTTTTCTTTTGATGCCTGTTTATCTGCCTTATTTATTTTTCTTTACCGAGATGAAGAAAATCTTCAACAGCCTTTTCGTTTACTTCAAACATTAATGGATATTGAAGAAAAATTATCTGTTTGGCGGTACCGCCATATGCTCATGGTTCAACGCATGATTGGAAATAAAATTGGAACAGGTGGCACTACAGGTCATGAATATTTAAAAAAAGGATTAGAACATCATAAATATTTTGCTGAGTTGTTTAATTTAGCGACCTTCATTATTCCTGAAAAAGACTTACCCCACTTCCCCAAAAAACTAAGTTCTCAAAATGGTTTTTAATTCTTTCACAAGCAGGTAAACATCTTGATAAGTATTATACATTCCATTAAAAGCTAATCTTAATATTGGCGGGCGACAATCACAAAAAATATTTTTTTGATATAGTTTCTGCTCAATTAGTGCCAGATCGATGGGCTGATTGACTATCATTGATATTTGACAACCTCTTTCCAAAGGGGTAACTATTGTTAGCTCATCCCAAAGTTCTTCAGAAATCAGTTTTTTAAAATATTCACCCAAACGAATGCTTTTTTGAAAACACTCATACATGTTTATTTTTTCGAAAATTTCTAATGATGCATCCAATAAACATAAAGAAAAAATATTTAAATTACTAATAGCCCATGCTTGTGCGTCTGGCGCTTCAACAAATTCTTGCGACATCTCAAATCGTTTTTCACAAGGCACTCCCCACCAACCATGCAATTTTGTCAATGTAGACTGGTTTAGATACTTTTCATGCACATAAAACCCACCGATTGCACCAGGACCTGCATTCATGTATTTATAATGACACCAAACAGCAAAATCGATATTCAAATCATTCAAATGAATAGGTATATTGCCAATCATATGCGCAAAATCCACACCAACCAAAACATCATATTTTGAAGCCATACCAGCAATTTTCTGGATATCAAAAGCTTGACCCGTCTGATAATGTACAGCCTCAAACATCATGAGCACTGTCTCATGACCATGAGTTTTTAATACATTATCTATTTTTTCATTTGAGATATAGTAATTTTCATCATATTCAATCGTAATAAGTGCTTGGTTTTCATCAAATGGCATTTCGCCTAAAAAGGGTTTTAATGTTTCCAATCTCTGATGAATTTGAGACTTTAGCGCATATGCATCAGAGGGAAACCCTTTGATATATATAATCTTATAGCGCTCGCGAGTCGGCTGATAAAAACTAATTAAAGCTAAATGCAAATTGACCGTCAAAGCGTTCATTAACATCAATTGAGAAGATTTGGTTCCTAGAAATTTTGCTAGGCGCTCACATAAATTTTCATGATAGCTTACCCAGGGTCTAGAAATATGGATTTGCGCTTTTACAAGATAATTTTTCCAAAGCTCTAGCTCTTCAAATAACTTTTTTTTTGCTTTTTTAGGCTGAGGCCCAAGAGAATTTCCATTAAGGTAAATAATTCGAGTATCTGGGAATTCAAACTCATCCCACAGAGGCTGGAATGAATCTTCACTATCTAAGGATTGGTTAAAATTCTTCATTTCTTTAAAATTTTTGTGGAATAATTTTTACAGTCTAGCTTAAAAATCATTTCAAAGGATAGATAGCCAACCCATCTCAAATTAAAATATTTTCACGCATAGGCAAGCAAATTGATTTCAGGTAAACTAAACTTAAAATAGAAACTAACAATGTTGCACGGAGCATATCATGAATATTCAAATTACAGGCCATGGCGTACAAGTTACTCCAGCACTTCGAACATTCACCGAGGAAAAATTTTCTAAGCTTATAAGACATTATATGAATATTCAATCATGTCATGTCACATTTGATATTGAAAAATTGAAGCAAATTGCTCAAGCAACTATTTTGTATAATAAGTCTGAAGTTCATGCCAAAGCTGAAGGGGATGAACTGTATGCTGCGATTGATTCATTACATAAGAAACTAGAGCGTCAGCTAGAAAAAATTAAAGAAACACATCTTGGTCATCAAGAATAAACGATGGGCCTCGGCCCATTTTTTTAATCACTACATCTATTTAAAATAAAAAATATGCAAAAATTTGAACTTCATATTATCAACCAATTGGGGCTTCATGCCAGAGCATCAGCTAAATTTGTAGCGACAGCCTCTCGCTTCTTAAGTCAAATCGATTTGATTTACGGGAAACACACCGTCAACGGCAAAAGCATCATGGGCGTTATGATGTTAGGTGCCAAATGTGGCAGCACTATCAATTGTGTGATAGAAGGCCCTGACGAGGAAGAAGTCAAGACCGCTCTATTGGAATTAATCAACAATAAATTTAACGAAGAAAATTAATTGTCATTTGCAGCGGATTGTCGACGTCTTAATTTTCTCATTTTGTGTCGAACATATAAAGTTTGAACAGGTCCTGAGAATGCGTAAGAGAAGGTAATTAAAAATAATAAAGTTGCAGGACTTGACGCTATGGCAACAAAAACCATCACGAGCATCAATACCGACATAAAAGAAATCTTTCCTCTAAAATCGATTTGTTTAAAGCTGTGATATCGAATATTACTGACCATGAGCAAAGAGCACATTAAAGATATAAACATGGTCACCCACGGAATGATTGGCCAATCTAAATTATATTGCAGACAAATCCATACCCAAGAAGCAATAAATGCGGCCCCAGCAGGACAAGCTAAACCTTGAAAATAACGTTTATCAGCTTTATCCAACTGCGTATTGAATCGCGCTAGTCTTAAAGCAACGGATGCTGTGATTAAAAAGGCAATAAGCCAGCCCAATTTCCCTGTGAATTGTAATGTCCAGGTATAAACTAAAATCGCAGGTGCTACACCAAAAGATACCATGTCTGACAGGCTATCATATTCGGCACCAAAGGCTGTTTGAGTGTTTGTTAAACGCGCTATACGTCCATCCAAGCCATCGGCCACCATGCCGATGAAAATTGCAATAATCGCTGTTTCAAAGTTACTTTTTAAAGAAGCAACTATTGAATAAAATGCAGCAAATAAACTGGATGTTGTAAATAAATTTGGTAATAAATAAATACCGGAATGACTAATACGTCTACCCACAGATACTCCCCTAAAAAATTCTTTGCCAAGGTGCAAGAGATTATAACAAATTTCAACCCGTTCATTTCAAACGAAGATGCCCAATCAAGGACAATTACTGATGTTTTTTCACGTAAAACACGGGTTATCTTAATATGTTACAGCAGCAACCCTTATTAAACAAGCTTTAGCCCTCAAAGGCCAAGATAGAGAAAGATTAAGGATATTATTCCCATAAAGCCTAAGATACTTTAAACTGAGAAAATATTCATAACACAATAACTATAAGACGCCACCATGCAAACCCACGAAAAAACAAGCAAAATTAAAAAAGCAGCCCTCATTGCCATTATTGTGAATGGGTTTTTAGGTGTCATCAAAACCATTGGTGGTTTTTTATTCAACTCACATGCATTGATTGCCGATGGACTGCATAGTCTTTCAGATTTAATTATTGATTTTATGGTTATCATTGGAGGCCATTGGAGTCATCAAGCAGCCGATGCCGAACATCCGTATGGTCATCAACGAATTGAAACGGCGCTAACCTTATTTATCAGCATATTTTTAATATTTACGGGTATAATTATTGGCTACGATGCATTTCGTAGCATGTTACATCCTGTTTTCGAGCCTACTAATAAACTCGCATTGATCTTAGCCATCATTTCTGCTGCAGCGAATGAAGGCTTGTTTCGCTATACACTACATGTTAATCATCATATTCAAACCGATTTATTAAAAGCCTGTGCATGGCACCACCGTTCAGATGCATTGACCTCGATTGTTGTGGTTATTGGTATTTTTGCAAGCCTTCTTGGTTTTCACCGATTAGATCATATTGCTGCAATTTTTGTGGGATTGATTATCATTAAAATGGGATGGGATTACACTTGGGAAAGTATCCAGCAATTGATTGATAGAGGTGTTGACTTAGAAACCAATGAAGCTATCACCCACACTATTCAAAAAATTGCTGGTGTAGAAAAAATTCATCAACTGAGAACACGCTTGATGGGCCAAGATATCTTTGTAGATGTGCATGTGATGGTTGATCCTTATCTATCTGTGTCTGCTGGTCACTATATCGCCCAAGACGTCCATCACCAATTGATGAAGAAATTTCCTCAAATTGTCGATGTGACCGTTCATATTGACCCAGAAGATGATGAAATAGAAAACACTTGCCTAAATTTACCCAATCTCAAAGAAATCAGCGAAAAATTAATCAACCCATTGCGTAAGGTTCACCAAGAAATCATTGATTGGAATGTTCATTTCATCAACCATGAAATGCAGGTGGATGTTATTGTTGATCCCAATAAAGCCAATTGGGCTGCGTTAAAAGACAATCTTAAAAACCAATCCACGAAATTTCACCCAGCAATAAATACCATTCGTGTGTTGAGTGAAAACCAGACAATTGTTATACTTGCGCCAAATGAATTTTAATGCTTTTCATGAAAACTTTTAATTTAAATATTCTATTTGCTTTTGCGCTTTGGATTATCGTTATTATTTCTGGGATATTGCCTTTTGTAAAAAAGAAAAAACAATCCCATCATCATGATTTTTCATATGGTGAAACCATAGCCACGGGCATATTTTTGGGCGCTGCTTTAATGCATATCATGCCTGAAAGTAATGCCTTGTTTATTCAGCAAGACATTCAATATCCAATCAGTTATTTACTCGCGGGACTGACTTTTCTATTTTTCCTATGGTTAGAGCATTTAGGAAAAGAACTTTATCATAATCAAATTACTAAACATGCTTTCATTGGTGTGGCTTGGGCAATGCTCTCTGCACACTCTTTTTTCGAAGGGAGCGCTTTGGGTTTAGCTAGTGATTTATCGGTGGTGGTGGTGTTATTCATTGCTATCGTATCACACAAATGGGCTGAAGGTTTTGCCATGGCTGTTCAATTGGTTAAAAGCAATACCACGATGAAAACCAGTCTTGTCCTCTTTTTCTTATATGCATGCATGACACCCATGGGCATACTTTTGGGGTATCATTTTCATTCTCCAGAGGGTAATTTGTACAGCCCAATTTGTATGGCCATTTCAGCAGGCACCTTTCTCTATTTTGGAACCTTACATGGATTAGAAAGGTGCGTACTGGTTAAGCGTTGTTGTGACCTCAAGCATTTTAGCTATGTAATACTTGGGTTTTTATTAATGGCAATCGTTCCTTGACTCTATCAAAGACTTATCGGGAATTGCAAAGAATCTCTTGGCTTTTCATCATTATCTGAATCAACCTCTTGCCATAAACCTTGATCAAAATCGCTGTCAGCAGAATCATAAGAGCCTTGAGTTCTCACGCGTGATGCTTGTAATCTTTCATGAGGACTTAAATTTACATGACGCATTGCCTCTCCAAGCCCCACATCATTGGATTGACTCTCATTAGAAGAATCTGTATATGAATTTTCGGCTTTACCACCAACAAGCATTAAGGTTGAAAATAAAGCATTAAATTCAGCTCTAGCATTTTTTTTAGCAACCTCTGCGGCAGTGGGTTTGAAACCTACAGGCGCTTTTGTATGCACATTTGCAAATTTAGATTCTGGTGTATCTAAATCCAAATGCGCAGCTGCTTTTTCACTGACAAAATCCAAGTCAGAATATGAAGAATAACTGCCTTCACTGTAAGATGCAGGCATTGGCGCCTGAACTTTTGTTCGAGCGTCATGCTCTCTGAAAAGTTTACTCAGCAAACCCTCTCTTACTGGCGAAAAGATATATTCGTTTGTCATCGGCAAGGCATCAGAAGTTTTCACTTCTTCTTCAACGACCTTAGATTCAGGGGCCGTATAATTCGATGACAAAAGAACTGGTGTGATATGAGATTCAACTTCAACACTTGCTTTATTTTCAGTGGCTGAGATAACATGTTCAATCACAAGTTTAGGCGCCACAAAATGTTCGTGGGAGACCGGGGATACAACGTCAGCAACTGATTGAGGAGAAGTTTCAAATTTAGCAAGTGTAAGACAAGCATTAGGATCATCCATTTTGAAAAACATACCGAGTTCTTCTTCCTCTTCGCTAACTTCATATTCATTCGTAGAAGGAAACTTTAATTGAGAGATTTGGTGAGATAAGTCGGCTTGAACTTCTAACCACTTCTCAATTTGAGCTCTTCGTTTTTCTCGCATTTCGATATATTCTTGAACTTCCTTAGAATTAAAATGAGAAGAAAGAAAAATATTAGAATAAATTGAATTCATAAAAAACCCAATTAAAAACACAATGATTAATTATTCTACAGGAAAATTGCGCAAAAATCAACGAAGTGACTTATTTATAGCCATTCAAGGATTTAAGATAAAAAAAACCGCCCATAAGGCGGTCTTAAAAGCTAAGAATTAACGTTGAATACCACGTGTTGATGCTTGAATTGCATCGATAAAAGCTATTACTTCAGGTGACTCTTGCTGAATACTTTCCAGTTCAGCTAAAGCCTGTTGGGTGGTTAAACCTTTTCTGAAAATTGTTTTATAGGCTCTTCGCAAAGTATCAATACTTGCAGAAGCAAAACCTGCCCTTTTAAGCCCAACAATATTCAACCCACAAGTGGTCGCGTCATATCCCGAGATCATCAAGTAGGGTAAAACATCTTTTCCCACATAAGTTGCTCGGCCAATAAAACTATAGGCACCAATTTTAACAAATTGATGAATGGCCGCGTAACCACCAATAATGGCATGATGTTCCACATGAACATGACCAGATAATGCACTATAGCTGACCATAGTCACATGATCTTCTAAATGACAATCATGACCAACATGTGTATAGGCCATAAAAAAGTTATCATTTCCTATTTGAGTTTTTCCGCCACCTTTCACAGTCCCACGACTGATGGTACAAAATTCACGAATAACGTTGTTATCGCCAATATGCAATGTGGTGGGTTCATTTTGATAGGTCTTGTCTTGGGGCGCATCACCCAATGAGGCAAATTGAAAAATCTTGTTATTTTTTCCAATAATTGTTGGACCTTGAATAACCACATGTGGTCCTATCCAAGTGCCTTCACCAATTTCAACATCTGCACCTATGAAAGAACCAGGACCTATAGAAACGTTATCTGCAATTTTTGCAGTTGGGTCAATAATTGCATGTTCACTTATCACTTCGCAACTTCCTTAACAGCACTTAAAATCTCTGCACTACATGCCAATTTATCACCAACATGAACTGTGCCTTGCATACGCCAGAAAAAACGCTTTTTAACCAATGTTTTAATATCAATAATTAATTGATCGCCAGGAACAACAATTTGTTTAAACTTTACATTGTCGATACCAGCAAAATAATACATAAATTCTACACCAGGCTCAGGCACACGAGATTTGCTGTATAATATCCCACCTGCTTGAGCTAGTGCTTCTAACATCAGAACGCCTGGCATAATAGGCATGCCAGGAAAGTGTCCCTGAAAAAAAGGCTCATTCACTGTCACATTTTTAATTGCTTTTATAAACTCAAAAGGCTCATAATCAACAACTTTATCAATCAATAAAAATGGATAACGATGTGGCAATAAATTTAGTATTTCACCTATTTCCAGCGTATTCAATTTGCACCTCTAATCTTAATGAATGGCAGCAATAACTTGTTTGGTGACATCTAATTTTTCACTTGTGAATGGCGCTGCATCTTTTTGAATCACTAAATCATAATGTTCATTTTTAGAAACAGTTGCAATCGCAGCACGAACTTTTGCATAGAAGTCTTCCATGGCTTGGTTATGCGCAGTACTTAATTCTTGTTGATAAGTTTGACCATCTCTTTCGAATTTTTGTTGCATTGCAACGATTTCACGCTCATTATCTCTTTTTTGAGTCGCATTCAAAACAGAAGAATCACGTTTAAATGCATCAATTTTATCTTTTAATTGTTTTTCTGTGGCAACTAAAGCATCACGACGTGGACGGAATTTTTGCTCTAAACTTTGCTGAATGGTTTGCATTTGTGGTGAGGTTTGAATAATTTTTTGCAAATCAACAACACCAATTTTGAATGAATCAGCCCATGTTGTTGAACCAAAACCAAAAAGTCCTAAGAGCATCAAGCTACTTAACAATTTTTTCATAATAAAATCCTCTCAAAAAATAAATGAATATCCGTTATAGATCTAGACTCTATGCTAGCATACTTTCTAGCATAGTCCAGTGTGTTTTATTATTTTGTAGATCATTTCTTTTAGAATGCAGAAGCCGCAGTAAACTGGAACCATTCTTTACGATCTAGGGGTTGTAAATTCAATGGGAAACCAAAGCTAAATGACAATGGCCCAAATGGAGAACGCCAGTCTAAGGCCACACCCGCAGAGTAACGAATTGGACCAGATTTAGAACCTTGTAATTCGACAGGAAGACCTCTGGAGTAGACGTTACCAAAATCAATGAATCCTGAAGTTCTAAAAGTTTCTCGACTCAGTGGATATGGTAAAATTAGCGAGGTTCCACCACTGATTAAGATGTTACCCCCCAGACCATTGTAGTTATTATCCAATGGACCCAAAGAGTAGGTTTGATAACCTCTGACCATACCTGGTTGTGCGATACCACCGGCATAGAAGTTTTCAAAAAATGGCAGACCAGTACCATTAAACTGATTACCATAACCAAAATTTAAAGTGGTACTGAAAACGAAGTCTTTAGGTAACAAGAAAAAGTTTTTCGCTAAATAATTCAAACGATAATAACTGAGCGAACCTGTTGATAGAGGTAAGTCTGTCACAATCGAAAACTGCTGATTGTTCCCTTTCTTAGGAAATGGCATTTGATCGTAGGTATTACGAGACCAGCCAGAGGTTAAACGGAACTCATTAAAAAGAGAACCATATGAGTTCACAAAATTCCTGGTTTGCATAACTGGACCAACCGATAAAATATCTAAACCTTGATATCCATAGCCGAGCTGATAACTACTTCTTTCATTGATGACGAAATTATAGTTTACGTCGCCACCGTAACGATTAGAGTTATAGTTGGTCACATCAAGTTTTTGTGGATCAACTTTTTGGAAATATCCATTAAAGCCTCGTCCAATAGTATTTTTGTAATAAAAAGGATTGTAGTAGTTAAAAGAATAGTTTTGACCCCAACGGCTCGCGTTAAAAGACAAACCTACAGAGCGCCCAGTACCCATAAAATTGTACTGATTTAAAGAAGCATTCAATTGTAACCCTGTTGTACCATAGCCTACAGAGGCGCTTGCTTCTGCAGATGGGGCCTCTTCAACCTCCACGTCTAAGTCGACTTCATTATTACTGCCAGGAACGGGATTTGTTTTAACGTTGACATTTTTAATGAAATTCAACAAACGCATTTGTCTTTCTGTTTCTTTAATGTTGTGTAAGGACAATAAAGATGATTCGTCTTGCTTGACTAAATTGCGCAATACATAATCGGCTGTTTTGGTATTTCCACTGAAATTAATTCGTCTAACGTATACATGGCGCCCAGGCTCAATTATAAATTCAATAGTAACGGTTTTATTTTTTTCATCCATGATTGGATTGGCATTGATAGCAGGGAAGCCATAACCAATATCACCCAATGCATTACTAATTTCAGTGATAGACTCACTGATTTTCTTTCTTGAAAAAATATCGCCAGATTGAATTTTAATTAATTGTCTTATCTGGGCATGTGGAATAATTGTTCTACCAACAATTTTAATACCTGCAATATGGTATTGAGCTCCCTCGTAAATATGAATATTAATAAATACATCTTTTTTATCTGGCGCAAGCAGCACTTGAGAAGATAATATTTTAAAATTAACAAAGCCTCTATCCAAATAATAAGAACGTAGCGCCTCCAAGGATGCATCTAATGTGGCTTTAGAGTATTGGTCTTTTTTAGAAAAATAACTAAAGAGGTTAGATGAAGCCAATGGCAACTCAGCCAATAATTCATCTTCAGAATAAATATGATTCCCAGTAATTTTAATCGACTTAATTCTTGAAACTCGACCTTCAGAAATATCAATCAAAACTGAAACGCGATTGTCTGTCAAAGGCTTCACACTGGCTTTGATTCTAGCATTGTATTTACCACGTGCGTTGTAACCTTGTTTTAATTGTTTGACCACATAATCTAATGAAGATTTTTGATATACACGCCCTTTCACTAATCCATATTCTTTAAGTAATTCTTTGAGCTTATCAGTCGGAATCGCTTGGTTACCTTGAATATTTATTTCACCAATGGTTGAACGCTCAACAACTGCGATAATTAATGTATTGCCTTTTTTCTCTAAAGTCACCGATTGGAAAAAACCTGTAGCATATAAAGCGCGAATAATTTCAGCTGTAGAATCTGAGCTTAATTCCTCTCCGACCTCAATGGGTAAATAATTCAAGACCGTACCGACAGAAACTCTTTTTAAGCCTGTGACTTTGATATCCTCTACCACAAAACGGGTATCAGCGGCCCATAAATTTGAAATTGTTATATTAAAGATCCATAAAATTAGAAAAATCTTTAAGCCTTTTCCTAGCTTACTCATAATACCTTTATACCCATTTTATTATTGAAGACTTCCCAGCAGAGAATATTAATGAAAAAAATCTAACTGTGGCACACCGTTTTATCGGAACACAACCCAGATGTCAACCGAAATTTTCAAAAAATTACTTTCCTAGATTTATCCAATCATTGAATGTTCCAAGTAACATCAAAGAAAAGATGAATAAAATACTCATTGCCAGTAAGCTATTTTTTATTTTTTCACTTTCTATAGCAGGCACCCATTTTGCTAATAAAAGAATTACACATTGTCCACCATCTAAAATAGGAATTGGCAATAAATTTAAAATACCTACGCCCAAATTAAGCCATACCACAAAAAATAAATAAGCTTTCAGACTTAAGCCCAAAGCATCTTGAGCCGTCTTTACAATACCAATGGGTCCAGAAATTTGTCTTAAATTATCACTACCATGAAACCATGTCGATAATTGAAAATGAAATAATCTCGTTGTGACATGACAACTTTGCATCAAAGCCGCTGCCCAGGAATAATGGATTTTTTTGTACCATTGTGGAAACTCTGCAAAAGTTAAAGAAGTAATTCCTAAAAAGCCAATGGTTTGTTGGCCGATATGTTTACCCCCCACTGAAAGCCATAACTCTAATCGTTGATGGTTTCTTTCAATTTCTATCAACACACGTTGATAGGGATAATCCCTCAATATCTTAGATACCTGGTGAATATTATTAACTTTCTTCCCTTGGATGGATAAAATTTTATCACCGACTTTTAATCCTTGATTCTGCCCCTTTGAAGCAGGCGTAAATCCACCAATAATTGCAGGCATTTCGAAAACATAAGGTTCAAATCCCAAGATTTTAAAAAAATCTTCTTTGTGTTTTAAATTTGGCAGTTCAATTGTGGTTTGCTTATTATCAGCATTGATTTTAAAGGTAACCCTATTTTTTTGATTTTCTTGAATCGAACCTAACACCTCTGACCAAGTTCTCACAGCCCTATCATTACAACGAATAATCTGTGAAAAAGGCAGGATTTTTTTGGTTTCTAAAATAGAATTGGGGTAAATTTTTTCAACATAAGCAATTGGTTCATAACTGTCTATTTTAAAAACGACGGTCATTAAAACCAATGCTAGTAAAAAATTTGCAAAAGGCCCTGCTAATAAAATAAGTATTTTTTTCCAACGTTTAATTTCATCGAATACTTGATGATTTAAAAAGGGCTTTTCTGAAAATTTGACAAAACCACCAATTAAAATTGGGCTAAAAGTAAATTGTGTAAAATGTTTTTGGGAGGTCCAAGAGAGCAAAGGCTTTCCAAAACCCACAGAGAAACGCTCGACTGCAACACCAAATATTCTAGCAACCGTAAAATGACCCAGTTCGTGAATCACGATGATTGCAATCAAGCTTACAAAAACTATCATCCCTGAAAGCATTAGAAATATTATCCAAATAATTGAAGACCATAATAGAATACAGGCAATGCCGCCAATAAGCTATCTAGCCTATCTAGCAATCCACCATGTCCTGGGATCAAATGCCCCGTATCTTTCAAATTTACATGTCTTTTTAAAACACTAATCCATAAATCACCAAATACAGAAATTATTGCAGTGGCTAAGGCAATAATTAACCAATTAAGCGTAGAGGATGGATCCATGTAAATGGCTTCTAAATAAGCAACCACCAATGCCAAGCCTAAACCACCAAACAAGCCTTCCCATGATTTACCTGGGCTTACTTGAGGAATCATTTTATGTTTTCCCCATTTTCGACCCGCTAAATATGCGCCAATGTCTGCTGCCCAAACAATAAATAAGACACAAAATAAAAATTCTATACCCTCATTGCTGGTTTGCCATTCACATAAAATCGAACCAAAAACACCCAATAATAACCAGCCAATAGTACTAATAAATCCTGAACTGGCCCACTTTTGTATATGCTTGGGATATTGCGTAATGATAAAAATTGCGAGCAACCAAAACGCCAAATCAAAATACAGAAAGAATGTCCAAAATTTTGCAACCAACAAAGCCCCAAAAAAAACAAGCAATGTTTTAAACCAGGGTTTATAAGCTTCATTTAACTTAAAGAACTGCTGCCATTCATAAGACATGCCCAAAATTAACAAAAGCATTAAACCTAAAAATACCCATGAGTTGGCATATATAATTAAAGCAACTACCAAGGGGATGAGTATTAAAGTCATTATTAAGCGTTGTTTAAACATGTTTTTCATCTCTTATTTGTTGAGAAGTTTTCCCAAAACGTCTTTCTCGGGAAAGGTAGTAATTTAAAGCCTCTTCAAAAGAAGCGGTATTAAAATCAGGCCAAAGAACATCAGTAAAGTATAATTCTGTATAAGCCAGCTGCCATAAGAAAAAGTTACTGATTCTTTTCTCGCCACTAGTTCTAATCATCAAATCAGGATCTGGTAACTCAAAAGTACTCAAACGTGATTCAAAAACACGAGCATCTAAATCTTCTGAAGAGATGCCCTGATCCAAACATTTTTTGGCTGCATTTAATATATCCCATTTCCCAGTATAATTTAAAGCCAAATTCAATTGTAATCTGGAATTATGCCGCGTTTGATTCTCGGCTTGAGCCATTTGCTCAACCAAGTTATCGGATAAGCCTTCTTTTGCACCAAGAAATCTTAATCGAACCCCCTTTTCAATGAGCTCAGGTAATTCTTTTTGCAAAGCAGAAATAAATAGTTCCATCAAAAAATTAACTTCATCGAGAGGTCGAGACCAGTTTTCATGACTAAACGTAAATAAGCTCAAATAACCAATATCATGTTTAACACAAGCCTCAATGATTTCACGAACGACCACAACGCCTTGTCGATGCCCTTCGATCCTGGGTAATCCTTTTTGTGTTGCCCATCTTCCATTGCCATCCATAACAATAGCGATGTGTTGGAGATTTTTTTGTTTCAAAATACTTCTTCCCCGAATTTAAATGGTTTATAGTCTACCTTTTTTAGAACAAAATTTTAAGGGCTTATATGAAACCATTATTGCTTCTAATTTTAGATGGGTGGGGACATCTGGATCGCAAAGAACACAATGCTATCCAAATGGCAAATACACCTCAATGGGATCGTTGGCTCAAAAACTGCCCGCATGCACTACTCGAGGCCTCCGGTCAAGCAGTTGGTCTTCCTGAAAATCAAATTGGTAACTCAGAAGTTGGGCACATGCATATTGGTTCAGGACGCGTCACATTTCAAGATCTATGTCGAATTAATCATGACATCCAAAACGGGCATTTTTTTCAAAACCCAATACTTATTGACCTGTATCAAAATACATTAAAAAATCAAGCCACTTTACATATCATGGGCTTATTTTCACCTGGTGGCGTGCACGCTCACCAAGACCATCTTTTTGCTTTAATTGAATTGTGCCAACAACAAGGCTTAAAAAATGTCGCATTACACCTTTTCTTAGATGGCAGAGATACACCACCCAAATCGGCCATACAAAGTATTAAGCAACTCGAACAAAAACTTCAAGCAACGCCTGAGATAAAAATTGCTTCTATTTGTGGTCGTTTTTATGCCATGGATAGAGATAAGCGATGGGAGCGGGTAGAAGAGGCATATGATTTACTCACTACAGGGAATAAGCCGCACTTTGCAAATGCCATTGATGCTATTGAATCCGCATATAGACAAGGCCTAAGTGATGAGTTTGTCCCCCCTTGTGTTATAGGAAAAGAAGCTCATATTATTAAAAATAATGACAACATATTTTTCTTTAATTTCCGAGCGGATAGAGCAATTCAATTGTGCGATAGTCTTATCTATGCCAATTTTGATGGTTTTAAGCGACAAGTTGTACCCAAAATTCATGAATTGGTAAGTATGGTTTCTTACGCTGAGCATTTAAAAATTCGAACTGCTTATTTACCACAGAATTTAACACAAACATTGGGTGAGATTTTTGCAAAACATCATCTTTCTCAACTAAGGATTGCAGAAACAGAAAAATTCCCCCATGTGACTTATTTTTTTAATGGCGGCAGCGAGGCTATTTTTCCTGGAGAAGAACGCGTTCTGATTCCCTCTCCAAAAGTAAAAACTTATAACTTAAGCCCACAAATGCGCGCTTTTGATTTAACGGATAAGATTATTGAAGTCATTGCATCGAAAAAATATGATGTTATCGTTGCCAACTTTGCCAATGCGGATATGGTCGGCCATTGTGGAGAATTACCTGCAACCATTGAGGCCATTGAAAGTCTTGACCAATGCTTTACCAAGCTCAATGAGGCTTTAAATGCCCATGACGCCCATGCCATCATTACAGCCGATCACGGTAATGCAGAAATCATGTATGATGAAGAAAAGCAACAAAATCACACCGCGCACACTTTATCGCCCGTGCCATTTGTATATGTTGGAAAAAATTGTCAAATCACCCAGACTCATGGTAGCTTAATAGATGTTGCTCCGACGGTATTGTATTTATTAGGGATATCCAAACCCAAAGAAATGACCGGTAATAGTTTATTAAAAAGAACTTAACATGATTAAATCCATATTGATAAAAATAATAAACATGATGATATACCCATTTCTTGTGGGTATATCCTTTGCAACGGAGCCAAAACTCAATCAAGTTCAAAATAATTTAAAAAAAATTGAATACAAAATTTCAAAAATTAAACAAGATATCCATGTTAAACAGAAAACTCACCAACAAATTCAACAGGTAATTTCAAAACAAGACCAAGAAATTCAAAAAACCTTAACTCAAAAATTAACACTCAATAAGAAAATAAATATTTTACAAGTGGAAATCCAAAGAATTGAATTGGCTTTGCGTCAGTCAAAGAGGAAAATGATAAGTTATCAAAAAAATATTTATAATCATTTAAATCTTCATCTCCAACTGGCTGAAGAAACTTATTGGCAAATTATTTTTAGCGCTCAAAATCCATTTGATTATCATCAACGCTTGGATTTGTATCAATACCTGTATCGCTCGGAACAAAAAACTCTTGAACAAATCAAAGAAGAAAAAGCTCAACTGACCTTAAACCAAAATAACCTTACAGATAATATCTCCAGTTTAAATAACCTCAAGCAACAATTAGAAGTCAAAGAACTCACTATTCGTGAAGAAAAAAATAAACAAACACAAAAATTAAATCAAGTGGATACGGAGCTCGCTAAAAATCATGAAGAGCTTAAAAATATTCAAAAAAACCAAGCACAGCTTAAAGTATTGGTTCAAAGTCTTTTAAAAGAGAATCAACTGCGTTCAAATCGCCCATTTACCGTCATGAAAAATAAATTAAATTACCCCATCAGCAGTCCTAATCCAAGCATTACCAAAATTCAAAATGGGGTTATGTTTAAAGCGCCTGAGAATACCAGTGTTCATGCGGTTTCTTCGGGCAAAGTAGTATTTGCAGATTGGTTAAATGGTTATGGATACCTTGTCATTATTGATCATGGCTGGGGCTTTATGAGTTTATATGGCAATAATCAAACCTTACTCAAACATAAAGGTGATTATGTCCACCAAGCAGATTCGATTGCAACTGTCGGTCATAGTGGCGCATTTCATCAAACTGGCTTGTATTTTGAAATTCGACAAAGAGCCCATGTTGTATCTGCCATGAATTGGTTCCAAAAAAGAACGGCTTAATTCAAGACAATAGTTAAGGCAAGATGCATGTTATTGACCGAATATAGCAGCTACCCTATAATAAAAATTCACTGGATTTCTAGCAACTTGTCTAATTTGGATTACATTTGTTGCCAGAATCAATATTTTGCTGTTGTGCTTAAAAGAAAAGGAGAACTTTATGCACTGGCCGTACAAAAATCTTTTGAGTATAACACTTTTAAATCTTGCGCTCATTAAAGCAGGCATGGCTCTTGAAGCCCCTCAACAAGCACAAGAATTAACGCCTAATCAACAAATATCCATGGATGAGATTCAGCGTTTTTCAAATGCTATCAACTTAATAAAAAAATATTATGTCACGCCAACTGATGATAAAATTTTGTTTGATAACGCTATTCGAGGCATGCTAACTGGTCTTGATCCACATTCCACTTACCTTGATGAAAAAGACTTTAAAGAACTCCAAGCAAGCACAAATGGTGAGTTTGGTGGTTTAGGCATTGAAGTCACCATGGAGCATGGTGCTTTAAAAGTCATTACCCCAATGGTGGATACCCCAGCATTTAAAGCAGGTATTAAACCAGGTGACTACATCGTTAAATTAGATGATAAAGCAGTACAAGGCCTAGAGTTAAAAGATGCTGTAAATATTATGCGAGGAAAACCAGGTAGCAAAATAGGCTTAACGATAGTTCGAATGGGTTCTCCAAAACCTCTTACCTTTCAATTAACCCGAGAAGTCATCGAAGTAAAAAGCGTCAAAGCAGAACTTCTAGATGGTAAATATGGTTATGTAAGATTGACCCAGTTCCAGGCGACTACAGATAAGGACATGGAAAAAGCAATTGCTGAAATCAAAATGAAAGCTGGCGGCCAACTTAAAGGCTTGATTTTAGATTTACGAAATAACCCTGGTGGACTTTTAGATTCAGCCATTCAAATCTCTGGCGCTTTCCTTGGAAAAGGCACAGAAAAACATCCCGAGGTCATCGTTTACACCAAAGGAAGACTCCCGGGTTCAGAATTCACCGCCCTCTCACAATCTGATGATGTTTTGCAACATGCCCCTATGGTTGTTCTCATCAATAATGGTTCTGCATCTGCCTCTGAAATTGTTGCTGGAGCGCTTAAAGACAATCAAAGAGCCATTATCGTAGGTACCCAAAGTTTTGGGAAAGGCTCCGTACAAACTGTATTGCCGTTAGATGATGATAGAGCCATCAAACTGACCACTGCACTCTACTACACGCCAAACGGTACTTCAATTCAAGCGGAAGGTATTACACCCGATATCGTTGTAGAAGAAATGAAAATTGCAGGTCTTGATTCAGAAAAAGACCCCTTGCAAGCACTTAAATTTAGTGAATCTACTTTAAAACAACACATTGTCACCAAAAATGTTGCTAAAAATAAAAATTCACTCAATGCAGATGAAAAACGTTTGATGAAAGAAGATTACCAAAAATATACTGCATTAACGATTTTAAAAGGTTTAGCGCTTTCTGCTGAAGAGAGAACTATTAATGCAGTAGCAAAAGCACCAAGTTCTAATGAAATCGTATCCAACATTCAGTAACCAGAGAGGGGACAACCCCTCTCTATAGTCCGTTTTATTAAGAATAAAATAAAAAGGAAATTTTTAATCAAAAGTTATCAGCTTGAGATAAAATTTATACTTCTCAAACGCATGAACATGTCGTATGATTTTAATATAGTCCTTTGGAGCGAAAATGATGCTTGCCGAAACCTTATCGGCTACATTTATCAAGCAAATATCACCAGTTCAAAATTTACCGATTGAGCTAGGTTACTTTCGCTCAAAATTATTTATTACTGATGCATTTACCAATCCATTAATTGCGGCGGCAAGCCCCATCATATCACTTTTAGAACGTATCAATATCGCCACCCAACTTCCAGAAATTGCTCTATTGCATGAAAATATTCAACATGAGTTCTTGGCTTTCTATAGCCGCCTTAAAGCCCAACATTGCTCTGATGAGTTCTTTTCTATTGCCAGTTATCTTTTAAGTGCAACCACAGATGAGTTGTTAGGAAAAAACTATTTGCGTCTATCAGGCCAGATTGAAAGTTTCAAAGCATTCACGCCTATCACTATTGATGACATTGGTCCTGAAGAACATTTTTTCAACATTTTAAAACAACTGATTATAGAACCTGAGCAATTCTTAGATTTGATTGAATTAACCTATTATTGTTTGATGGTTGGTTTTGAAGGCAAATACCACTTACAAACCAATAGCCGAAGTGATCTCGATAATCTCATAGAAAATTTATATCAACTCATTCAAAAGTACAGAACAAACCAAAACCATAAGCTTTTTAAAAACTATATTTTAAAAACACCTATTACTGGTAAAAAAAATACGCTTAAAACCATCATGATATCATTAGTCTTGACCATGATGTGCCTCACCTCAATTAGCCAAATATGGTTTAACCACGAAGCAAGTCAATTATTAAATACCCAAGAGTCATCATTGGAGTCGTTATTATAATGCAGCCCAGTACTCTTAAACATTTATATCAAACCATTAAACGTCTTGCAGATGCCAACTTTGATAAAAAACTTTCATTTTTAATAGCCACCAGTCAAGAAAAACAAGGAACTACGACGGCTTTAATTCATACAGATACACAACATATCACCATTGATGAAGAACATGATTTACATATTTTTTATAATCAACACGGTATTATTTTAGAAATAAATCATCATGCATGGCAAAATTTGGCCATGCCACTACCTCAGTTTTTGAAGAAACTCAACAAATGCCATAGAAACTTAAGAATTAGCGGTTTTTTATTTTTTATGGACATTTCCAACTTATTAATTGATGACAATGCAACACAAGCAAACATTGTCAAAGCACATACCCAACATTTATTTAACTTTATTAATGCCTTGGATTATCCTGTTCGCTCAGCGCTTGTTGTCACTAAATTAGATCAAATCACAGGCTTTACAGATTACTATGGATTTTCTCATCAAATCGAATTAGAGCAAGCACTTGGCTTTTCAATCCCAACTCAACACACCAACCCTAAATTTAATAAAAAGTTTTCTGAAACCTGGTCTACTTTCATAAATCATTTAAACCAACATGTTATTCAAAAAATTCATAACACTCGGGGAAATAAAAAACGAATTCTGATTCGAGAATTTCCACTACAATTGGCTTTACTCGAACAAAAATTTTTACTGGTTTTAAAAAATATTTCACATCCTAAGGCGCATATCCATGGCATATATTTCACATGCTCAGAGCAACGTGGAAAAAATGTAAATTTTCTCAACCAAAAAATAGAAAATGCTCTGTCCATGATATCCCCAATAACATCCATGCAATCAGTCAACTACCGGCACTTTTTTATTCGTGGCGCTATACTTCACTGCCAGGAGTTAGCCACCTATACACCCAAGCGCCCTATCTGGCATGACAAAAAAAACTTATCAACACTTGGTTTTGGTGCAATTTTTTCAATATGGTTGATATGGTCTAGCCTAAATTCTCACTTATTGCTAAGTGATACTCAAGATAAACTGCATCATCACCATGCGTGGGCAAAAGGCCTAGATTACCATCAACAACTTAACTTACTAGAATCGTGTTTTAATAACCTACAAAGACTGCCATTTATCTTTACTCAATCCAGCGATATCACCAAACTTAAAAAGCATATTTCTCAGGCTGAAATCCGCTTATTTCAAAACCATATTCAACCCGAATACGATGCATTGATTAAGCAAGAAATGCAAAATAGGGATATTAGAAAAAGTTTTAATGCGCTTAAAGTTTACAAAATTCTTAGCCTTAAAAAGAAAGACCAAACAGAATTTGCTTTACAATGGATTGAAAATAATCTGCAAACACCTCAATCCAAAGAGCAACTTGCATTATTTAAAAAATTATTATGGCAAATACAATGGCAGGCTGATGAGCAGGCCATGGAGTCAACTCAAGCACTTTTAAATGCCTTACCCACTGAATATTTGGTATATCAATTAATTAACCCCAATTTAATTAAAAAAACCAAAAATATTCAAATTCCAGGATTCCAACCTGAAAAATTATCTTTACCTGATTGTTTTACTAAAGCCGGTTTTTATCCCGCACAAAATCAAATTAAAAATGGACTGATAGCATTTAAAAAAGATGCCTGGGTACTTGATAAAGAAATACCACAAAATCTCGAGTCTAAACTTATCGAAACCTACACCAGTCACTATGTCAATTACTGGAAAAATTTATATAAAGAATTCAAACCACAACATTTTAATTCATTTCTTGAGGCCAATAGCGTTTTTGAAACACTACAAACACAAAAATCATTTGAAAAAATTACTGCATTAATTGCCGATCAAACTGCGCCAAATATTAAGAAATCAAAAGATTTATTTAATCAAAAAATTTCAAGTCAATTCACCGAACTTCATTTTTCACAAAATTCTGATGAAACCATTCATCACTATTGGAAAGATCTCAAACAGTTTACAAATACATTTTTGGTGATTGATAATCACGGCCAAGCATCATTTCAATATTTAAGGGCTTATTTCAATCAAACGCAATACAATGACGTTCTTTACCGACTTGGGGAAATGTCTAAACATATGCCAGAACCAATGGCTTCTTGGCTAAATCAAATTAATGAAGACATTTGGCTTTCATTATTTCAATCTACCAAAACATATCTTAATGAAATGTGGTACACCCAAGTCATACAGCCTTACAAAAATGAGGTTTTGGGGCACTATCCATTTAATGAGTCGGGTGACGAAATCAATATCGCAGTGTTCGAAGAGTTCTTCTCGCCAAATGGGAGAATACAACAGTTTTTTAGAGATTATCTGCAAGCATTTATCAACACCAATCAAGCACAATGGGAAATAAAGATTGTCAACGATAAACAATTACCGATTAAAACGACTATCATCGATGCCCTAATTCAAGCGAACGTGATATCAAACATGTTTTTTCCAAACAATGCTAGCCATAGTCGAATTCAATTTAGCCTTGAGAAAATGTCATTAGACCCAGTCATTGCGCAGCTCAAATTTAGTATTGGCTCACAAACATTCAATGATAATCAACAAGAAAGCAACCCCATAGCAAACTTCAATTGGCCTGAAACCAATTCTTCTCTTAAAATTCAAACCATCGATGGTGAAAATTTTGCACTTGAAGAACAAGGACAATGGGCCCTGTTCAAATTGTTACAACAAGTCAATGTCATTCCTGACCCCAATGACCCAAGCGCACTTCAAGTCTTATTGGAAATCAATGGCAATTCAGGAAGGTATTTACTCAAAACGACAACGCTTTTAAATCCTTTCACCCCTGGAATTCTTTCTAATTTTGATTTAGAAGAAAAAATCACCAATTAAAGTATTGAACCAATTAATCATTCAAACTGAGGACTGTCAGTATCAACTAGCTTAAAGCTTATCTATAATTTTCTGTAATACTTTAACTGCATTATGAAATGCCTTAGACATTTCTTTTTCACGGATGGTATGTCCTCCATTTTCAACAATATACAGTTTTGAGTTTGGGCATAACTGATGTAAATGATAAGCCACAGTGAGCCTACAAATTATATCATAACGACCATGTACGATAACACAAGGTAGATGTGATAGAGCTGCGTTTGTTCT
>DHHZ01000003.1 GCA_002403515.1 Legionellales bacterium UBA4759
GGGCTTACTTGAGATATTATCTCTAAAGATTCTTTGACTTTTTGTTTTTGTCTGGAGTCAAAACTATCATAAATAGGGTTAGTAGCTGGCAATATCAGATTCATCAACCTATCCCATGTATCTTTTGATTCTTTTTGATTGATTTTATTTTGTAACATTTGTTCTTTAATAGGATTGACTAAAGAAGGATTATATCGAGATACGCCAGAGAGACTATCTTGAGATTCTCGAACAGATTCTTGAACAGATTCGAAAGCTGATTTTCTAATAGAAAAATCCCTAGCTTTTTTAAAATGAGGGTCTAATGGAGAAAAATAGGTCAAAGGATTATACCCATTGTAGTCAGGGTGCGATTTAAGATCATCAACGCCTCTTAAAAAAGAAAGTTCAGGTTTAACAAATACTTCTTGGATTTCTACAGAATTACCCGTTAAAATTGCGCCTTGAATTTTGTTGTATTTATCTTTATCAACTTTCCCATTTTCGTCAACTGCATAAAAATGCACAATTTTAGAAAGTATTCTGGCCTTGGCAATTGCAGGATTTTCAGTGTCATACAATCCAATATTAGCAAGATTGATAGTTGGATTTGGTATCTCGGTGTTTTCAAACTGGTGCACGATATACCTTGCAAACTCATCCTCAGAGGCCTCAGGGTTTGGATTTTCTTCAATACGTCCCAGGTTGACAGAGCCGTCACTATTTATAAATAATTTAGCACCGTTGGCATAATCAACTTCAGTAACAGAATTCTCTGCATTTAATTCGTATGCATGATCTTTACCAAAATTAGCTAACTCTAACCTTTCGGTCTTTCCATTGACAGACGTATGATAAGTCACCTTGGCGATAGGATTGTCAGGAGGAGAGTAAATAGTGGCAAATTTTTGCGCTGAACCCGGCAGAGATTTATACTCTCGAATGGATTTTATTCTTTCAGGGGAAAGTCTTGTCTTAACATCTGGATTATCTAAATCTATAGAATTAAGCTCATCAGCATACTCTTTTACAGTTTTACCACTGGGTTTTTCCTGCTGATAAAGCTCATACAATTTCATTCGCTTTGCAGCACTTTGGCTTAAAATAGACTGTGAGTCAGCTTGTGGCGCTTGTAGTTCTGTAAAACTAGGAGGGGGCGCTGGTGATTTCGTGCCACCATCAGCAGGAATTTCATGAGGGATAAACTGACCAGTAGTCCTCTCAAAATTATAATATTTTTCCAAAGCTTTTTTGTATCGTTCTTTAACCTGTGAAGAATAGGCATCTGAATTGTATTGCATCATTATAGAATGTTGACCAATACCAGTAGCTTGTAGTGATTTTAAAACCTCCTGGTCAGCTTCATAATATCTCAAGGTTTCTTCCTGAAGCTTGATCTGTTCTTGTATAAATACTTTTTGTCGAGTGAGATTAATATTCGTAAGATTTTCTAATCTCCCTCGCCAGCTAGTTGGTGTATCTAGTCCTGACAATTTTTGTTTTAGGTCTGCAATCGATTTATTCAAACTAGCGATACTTTGAGCTGGGTCCTGCCATTTTAAAAATTCCTGATATTCCCTAATGATTGCTTTCATACTAGAAATGCGAAGTTCCATTTCTTCAGCAGAAACTGCTGTATTTGAATCAATAAATGCATAAGGATTTTCATGAAATTTTTTAATTTCTTCATTGATTTTTTGTATCTTTGCAGCATTTTCTGGGCTAAATTTCATTCCATTGGTATGCGCATCACCAAGAAATTCAGCAATTTTTTGTTCAAAAGCCACCGAATCTGTCGTATTTGGCGTAGAAGCCGCAGCAACAGGAGGAGGTGGTGAAGCTGCGCTCTCTTCTTGATTTGCCTCAAGTTCTTCAGGTTTTATCCCATATCCATAACTAATACCATCAATAAATCGAGGTAAATTATCGACATATTTTTTGAATGTTTTCTTTTGTTTAGGCGTTGGCGTTTCATCTATTTGATTCAAAAAAAACTGAATACTTTTCAGTGACGTTTCCTTATCATCAATTTCCAATGAAATGTTTAATCCTTCGGGTAAGGACGAAAAAACCTTTTTTACTGCCGCAAGTTTTTCAGTTTCATCTTTTTTTTTCAGAGCAGCATCCAGTTCTTTTACAAAACTAGTTAATTGCGCTGTATCTGGTGTTGCTTGCTTTTTTTTCTTGCGTGCTACTTTTTTTTTGGGCATTTTAAACTCTCTTGCATATCACTCATACTTTAATTATAGACGAAAATAACTGAGAATTTTTAAGCATATAAATATTTTTTAATTAGATTCTAAGGTAGATGGTCCCTCATAATTTTTCTGAGATTGATTGCTAGTACTTTGAGGTTGTACTGAACTTTGCAAATTTGGATGTTGGAGCGATTGTAAGTTATTAGCCAAAGTTGATTGATAAGGTAAAATTTTAGCCTGATTTTTTTCTTGTTCCTTAGCTTCTAATTGACGTTTTAATTCTACCTCTGCTTGTCTTTTCGCTTCTGCATCTCGAAGAGCTTGCGCTGCCAATTCTATATCTTTTTCTGATTGGGATGATGGTGCTGGTGGTTGTGGTGTTGGTGCGGTGGCTAAAGAGGATTCCTCAGCAGTTTGGGTTTTATTTTGTTCGGCTAGCGTTTGAGTAAGAGACTCTTCTGCTACATCTTCAACTTTTTGTGAAGTATCACCACCACTTGCAAACTCTTCTTCAGTAGCGTTAGTCTCTTCAGCAACCTGATTATAAAGCTCTAAAATTCCTTTTGCTGTGGCATTCATAGATTCAGGCAGCATGGCATACACACGAGCAATATAGCTTTCATTGGTTTCATCAAGTGCCTTGGGAATTTCTTTTTGTAATGTTTCAATTAAAGATTTCGTTGAAAATAGATTTTGGGTTTGTAATTGTTCAGTTTCAACCCGGTAAGAACCCGACCAACCACTTGAAATATATTCACCATTTTTAACATCAAAATGTTTTAAGAGTTCTTGTTCATAACTATGAAAATTGCTCTCATTGATAGGCCCAGCATTGAGACCTTGAGTAAAATCTCTATTCAATATAAAAGCTTTAAAATTACCCATGCGTTCTTCTAGGTTTTGTTGCACATCTCGCACAAGCATCATTTGTTCACGACTCAAGCGATTAGCCTCAATTTCTTTTTTTAACTCTTCTCTGGATTTTTCACTTGGAGCGCTGTTCAATTGAGTTTCTAGGCGAACTTGCTCTTGCTCAATTTTGGATAATTGTTTTTCGCTATTGATAGAATCGCATACATCCTGGAACTGACTAAATTTCTCACGTAATCTCGCCATTTGCGCTCTAAGCTCTGCTAACTTCTTACCTGATCTGGCTAATTTTGAATCAGGTAATTCATTAAATTTTTTCACAAATTGATTGATTCTTTCAATATCTTGTTGGTTTTCTATGGTATATCTAAAGCCATCTTTATTGCGTGCTAAGAAATTATCAACTTTGTCTTCAAGCTCATCAAGCTCATTGATTTCTTCCGGCTCAGGTGCAAGGTCAACTTTTATTTTTATTTCTTCTGGTTTGGCTGATTTTTCAATTTCCTTGAGCATATCTTGTTGATGTTTCTCATCGAGTTCATCTCTGTATTCATTAGCCATTTTTTGCAATTCTTCATTGACTCGTTGTACCAATTCTTTTTTCTCTTCCTCCATCTCTTCTGCTTCTTCTAAAATGATTTGTTCAACTATCTTTAATCTAGAGTCGATATCCAATTCATTTAAATAATTCGTCATACTTTGAAATAAACTTAAAAGAGCGCCGGATTTTTCACCAGGAGACTTTGAAGAATTGATAATTGATTTTGCTGTATTGATGAACTCATTTGTTAAGTCAGAGCCATTGGGTTCAAAACCATCCATTCTAATTCTCCAAATCGTGCAATTATTAAATTTATTATAGCTAGTATTTATTAATTTGCATCGATTAGAGTCACGTTGGCTGGTGGAATTTCTTCACCCAGAAAAATTTCACCAATACGACAAAATCGATTGATGGCATCTGTGACTAAATAAGATGATTGCGGTAACGCTTGATGATGTAATAAACCATGTTTGCGTAAAGCAGCCTCTAAAGATTTGGCAGTGGCTGTGGCTGAGTCAACTACTTTCACTTGTGGAATCATTTCTTCCAGCAAAGGTCTAAATACGGGAAAATGCGTACAACCTAAAAGTATCGTGTCATAGTAAACATCTTGAGGAAGATAATGTTGAATAGTCAAACGGGCAATATCATGTTCAACAATGCCTTCTTCAGCTAATGCCACTAATAAACTGCAAGCTCGACCTTCTATTTTCGCGCTCGGTAACAATTTTGAAATGGCTTGATGATAGGCTCTGGAGGAAATGGTTGTTTCAGTTGCCAGGACTAAAATCTCACCATTTTGGGAGGCTTGCGATGCAGCCAATGCCCCTGGATTAACAACACCAATGACTGGCAAATCTGGATATAAATTCTGCAAATGTTCTAGTGCCGCAGTTGTTGCGGTATTACATGCGATGACCAAAGCTTTGATTTGTTTTTCTATCAAAATACGCGTCATCTGTGTGGCGTATTGTTTGACGGTCTCAGGGCTTTTGGTGCCATATGGAAGTCTTGCAGTATCACCCAAGTAAACAAAATTTTCATGCGGCAAATGATAACGAAGCGCTCTTAACACGGTTAAGCCGCCCATACCTGAATCAAATACGCCAATTGCTAATTTTGTCTTGTCCACAATCTCCCCCAATTTGGGCTTATTGTACCAATTTTGGCAATAGAAATCTAAAATTCTTTTGAATTTCTTTGAAATCAAATTTATCTAAATATAAAAATATACTCATCCATGAACTCAAACCAGCTTGGTCTTTGATTTGCGGTGGCAAAAAAGGCGGGGGTTCTAATAAACCCAAATCCCTGAGCTCAACCAGTAAAGGAATATCCTCTAGAGTAATTTTTCCAATAAACATCAACTCAATCACATCAATAGCGTGTTGTGAGATTGCAAATAAAATAAAGTTATAAGCCAATAGAAAACCTTTGGCATAGGATAAATCTTTGGTAAAAGGCCCGAATTCTGGGGAACTTCCTCTGAATATTCTTACTGTATGAGCGTAGCTTTCTTCTTTGTTAAAATCACATTCTAAAAAATAATTGAAGATATCTAAAAAATTTGCACCTTTCATTACCATGTTCATGGCAATGACACGATTGGTGATTTTACGCATCCGACTGGGATAAGAAGACATGGTAATGACTTCTGTTAAAACCGCGAGCCCCTCTTGCAAGACGCTACATGAAGGCGAACCTTTGCTTAAAAAGTGACAATAAGGCTGTGAAGCGCCATTGATGGTAGTTCCGACATGCACCCATCCTTCATGCACCTCCAAACATCTTAAGTCACGTTGACTAAACATGGCCCCACTTTTTAACTTGATGGTATCAGCACCTGCAGATGCGTCAGCAACCAAACCATCACTGACCATGACTTTGACTGGTGCTTTTGAATCCTGAAAAAATTGACTCAACTGATTTTGAAGAATCTCTTGACCTTGTTGCGCTGAAAATTTTTTAACATCGGCCTCGGTTTGAAGTTTCACATCCAATTCTGTCAGCAAACTAAATAATGTTGCACCCATGTCTGCCAATTTTGGACCATTGGGATAAAATGCGTCTTGAGGACTGCCATAGAGTTCAACCGATATTTTAGAAAAATGTTTGGTTCCTCGAACCTCAAGCATTTCAAGTGCGCGAATATATTCTTGGCAACGGTAAATAATCAACCGGCTCATGGGAGAGAAATTACCAAAATACTGTTGTGTTGAGCATATGATTTGGCGAAACTCTTCCTTCTTTAATTTTGAATCAAAAGGAAGAGGCATTGCATCATAGTAAGCTTTGTCTACTTTCGGCAATTCTTTACAGTTGTTTTTGAAAAAATCCTCTTGAATGGCATCCGTCCATTTAATCGCATCCAAAATGGTGATCTTGCGTTGTGCATCGATTAATCTTTTAGACAACTCAGATAACCGTTCCTTAGTCTTTTCTGATTTTTTCATCGCCAACCTTATGGTTTTATGCTTACCTTTTTATGTCCATCTGCATTAGGCAAATAATAAAAAGAGCTTATTTCATTTTGTTGTAATGGTGGAGGCACCACCAATTTTGGCCCATTTTTACTTTTAAGATATGCATCTTTATTGTTTGAAGGATACGGAACCTGGCATCCCCCCAACCCCAATAACATCAATAATAACCAAACTCTAAACACCATCACTCCTAATACAAATTCATTTGTTTTAATACACCTTCCAAGGATTCTTGTTGTGATGAAGACAAAATGGTTAAAGGCATTCTAATTTCATCACTCATCCATCCCAAACGATGGAGAGCCCATTTTACAGGAATTGGATTGGTTTCAACAAATAATAAATGATGCAAATCCATTAAACCCTGCTGAATCTTCAAACACTTGGCATCATCCCCATCCATCGCTGCTTCACAAAGCTTTGCCATCTCGGAAGGAACCACATTCGCGGTTACAGAAATCACACCTTGAGCACCGGCAATAAGCCAGGCTGCACAAGTGGTATCATCACCACTTAAGATATCAATTCTATGATCACACAAACGCTTAAGTTCTTGTAAACGTTGGATTTGACCGGTTGCTTCTTTGATTGCCACAATATTGGAAATTTCAGACAAACGTGCGACGGTTTCAGGCAACAAATCAACCGCGGTTCGGCTGGGGACGTTGTATAAAATAATGGGCAATGGAACGGCATGCGCAATTTGACTGTAGTGTCGGTACAATCCCTCTTGCGTGGGTTTGATATAATAAGGTGTCATGATTAAAATGCCATCCACACCCAATTCCATCATTTCACGTGCTTGTACAATCGCATCTTGAGTGGCGTTACAAGAAACGCCTGCAATAATGGGCAAACGATTACGAGATAATTCAACGGCTTTTTTCACCAATGTAATCTTTTCTTGATGCGACAATGTGCCCGATTCGCCAGTGGTGCCCGCGACCACTATCCCATGACTACCGGCATCAATATGTCTTAAAACCAACTCTTCAAATCTTTCTAAATCAATATGATTATTTTTCATTGGCGTTACTAATGCCACAATACTTCCACGAAACATAAGCATCCCTCTATTATGACTAATATTTCCATATTAATCGCTTCATCTATGAAGCACAAGTTATAATTAAGTCATCAATATTGTCTATACTGAAATAGAAGTTAATTTATTCAGGGAAGATATCATGAATCACAAAAGATTTATCATCCTTTTCATATTTGGATTTTCTAGCAATTTAATTGCCTCTCAATGTTCAGGTGTAAAAATTGCTTTGTGTCGCCTGCAAAAGATTAACAATTGCAGCAATTACTACCAAAATATTTCTGGTAACAATTATCAATGTGCGCTGACTAGAATAAAAAATGTGACCTCTTGTGATGTTGATAGTAAACCCCCCTGCGAACATTAGTTTTATAAAAAAATTAGCAATGTTGAAAAAAGAAGCTATACTTAATTTGAGGAAAGAATTTTAAGGAATAAAAATGACAAACAATATTAAATTATTTTTAATTGGTGTTGTCATATTCACCCTAACAGGATGTTCCACCAATCAAATTGCTACTGGCGCAGGTGGCGCATCAGGTGCTGCAGCAGGTTATGCGGTTTCAAAAAATGCTTGGGGTGCTGCTATAGGCGGTGGAGCGGGTGCTCTTGTAGGGAATGAACTTAGTAAAAATCAATAAAGGTTTTACTGGGGCTGTAACGGAGGATTTTACCTTGGCCACAATTGTACGTTCTGATCGTGCACTTAAAATTTCCAATGCACGCATCTTATCAGCGGTATACTTCGGCTTATTGGCCGTAGTGTTTACACTTAGTCTCGATGCCACATTCTATGCATTGGGCGTGTACCAAGTTATACCCCTGTTCGAAGGAACGCTGCTGGCCATGTTTACAGCTTCAGTATTCGGTGCTATTTTTGGTGAAAAAATTGTTCACTGCCCCCCTCCCTATAAATGGAAGGTCTTCGTATGGGGTTGGCTCATGACCATTATGGCAATGCCATTTTATGATTTGGGCTTTCTGTTCTTTTATTTGTCCGAACACTCTGATTTTTTTCAACGGATCACTGCTTTTAATATTTTTCGATTGTATGTTTTTATTCTCATACAAAGTTTTGTACTCATTGAGTTTTGGCTAGGAATTATGGCAGGCTTAGCGGCTATTTATTTAAGAAGCCGAATCATTTATTATATCTACGATTCCAAAGACGACTAATAAATGACATATGCCCCTTAAACCCCTGATTGATGCTCTTTTAAATGGTGAAATTGTTATCACACCCACCAATCGCCTGCAACGCGAAATTCTATGGCTTTATGCACATCAAAACCATCATACAGTTTATATTCAACCCCAATGTTTCTCTTATGAAGCTTTTTTACAAACCTGGCTTAATGAGTTGGCATTTCAGTTTCCAGAAAATGAAAATCCGATTTTATTAAGCGCGTGGCAATTTTATTTATTATGGAAAAATATTTCTGAATCACTACATACCCGTGATTTTAATCACTTTGAAATTAAACAAGCCATTTCTGCTTATAAAAATTGTGCCCTGGCATTAAGCCTACCTGAAGGCTCAGATTTTTTATACACACCCACGGCCGAGCTTTTTCAAAAAATCGTGATTCAAATTGAAAAAAAACTTAAAAAAAATGATTGGATCGCACCAGCGAAATTGGCAAATTATTTAAGTGAGCAGTTTTTTCCTTTGCCATCAAAAAAAATCACTTGGGCATTTTTCGATTGTTTTCACCCACAACAAGAAGCATTGCTCACGCATCTTAGTTCACAAGGGATTACTCATCATTTTTTTGACTATCCCCAGGCTTTACCAAGTACTTCTCATGAAGTCTTTATTGCAGAGCATGAAAAATCAGAGTTAGAACAATTGATTGCTTGGGTACAATTACAACTGGCGCAAGGTAAACAACGTATCGGTATTGTTGTTCCTGACTTAAGCCAAAATGCCAGTTTTTTACAAAAAGTTCTCCCCATGTATCTAGACAAAAATCTGTTGCATTTTTCTTTGGGAAAACCATTGTTTGATTATCCCATCGTAAAGCATGCACTGGCTTTATTGTCCCTAAATACCAAAGCAAAGCTTTCCAAAGAAGTATGCAAGGTTTTACTTCTTTCTCCATTTATTCAAGAACAAGAAGTACGCCAACATATTTTACAAGAACATGTTTTTCAAGAACCGATTCTCCCTTTTGCAGATTTTGTCAAACGAACTCAAAGCGCCCTACCTTATCTCAATCAACTGATGGATTTTCCACCCGCTGCGACCCCACATCAGTGGGTTGAGTACTTTGAAAAACGATTACAACTTTTTGGTTTTCCAGGTTCAAAAGCGCTGGAGGAAGAAACTCATCAAGTCCTCTCTAAATTTTATGGGGTAATTGAGCAATTACTTTCAGCAGCATTGGTGACCTCAGAAATAACACAGACTGAAGTTTTAAACTTGCTTGAAAAAAATTGCCAAGAACAAATTCATCAACCCCCTCAAAATTATCACGGTGTTCATGTGATGGGATGGCTAGAATCATCGGGTTTTTGTGGCGATGCACTGTGGATATGCCATTTTCAAAGCCATTTGGTGCCAGAG
Source organism: Legionellales bacterium UBA4759 (assembly GCA_002403515.1). Taxonomy (GTDB): domain Bacteria; phylum Pseudomonadota; class Gammaproteobacteria; order Legionellales; family Legionellaceae; genus UBA2653. The sequence continues at coordinate 9,686 of DHHZ01000003.1, forward strand.
GGCATAAGCTTATCCCCCCTGCTTCCCATACAATGGCAAAAAAAACATCAACTCGCCAGAACGCAACGCGATAAAGAATTTGAGATGGCAGAACGCATGCTTGAACGTTTTATCAATGCCCATGCTCATGCTCCTATGATCATTTCCTATGCTCAAACCATCAATCAAGAACCGCAGTGGCCATCACCCTTACTTCCCAATTGGAAGCCCTATGGTATTAAAAAATTTGAAGAGGCCTCTTTATCTTTTGAAACACTCCATATCCCTGAAATGATACCTTATGTTCAAAAAGAAAAAATGCTCAAAGGCGGTTATCAAATTCTTGCAAGCCTTGCAAAATGCCCTTTTCAAGCATTTGCTAACTATCGACTACATAGCAAACAATCACTTTCTGAAGAGATTGGTTTTAATGCCAGTGAGAGAGGCCGAATCACGCATCGGGTCTTGCAATACCTTTGGACTTATTTTCAAGATCAAAACAAGTTACAAGCGTGTGATGAAAATAGTCTCATAGAAATTTGTTTAAAATACATTGATAAAACCCTGCAGGAATTCGCACAAGACAGGCCCTATTCTTTAGACAAACTGATATACGATTTGGAGCGGCAACAACTATTACAAACGATTTTGCCATGTTTAGAGTTTGATAAATCACGACAATATTTTAAAATTGAAGGCTTGGAAGAAAAAATTGAGCTTGAAATTGATGGTTGGCCTTTTCACCTGCGCTATGACCGATTAGATAGGCTAGATAATGGGGATTTACTCATCATCGATTACAAATCAAAACTGCCTTCGCCCCTGCCCTGGACTGATGAACGCCCCATTCATCCTCAAATTTTATTGTACGCGATTGCAAATATGCAAATTCGTCATTTATTGTTTCTTGGGCTTCAAACTCATGAGTTTAAACAATCTGGTTTTGGTGCAGAGGATATTGGTATTGAAAATCTTAAAGTCACGAAAAAAGAATGGATAAGCATGCAACAAGAATGGTTGGCGGTGATTCAAAATCTTATTACTGAGTTTAGAGCCGGTGTTTGCACACCGACACCTAAAACTCGCAATCTTTGTCAACATTGCCACAATCGAGACATTTGTCGCCAAGAAACGTTTAATGAAACCGATGGCGAGTAATATTGGCTTCAGGGTATGCTTCCATCACCCCTTGCCTTATCAAATGCTCTGGCATCATTGAATTTCGATTGTAATAATGGAATGTAGAATAACAATCACACATCAAATATAAAGGACTGCCTTTGAAGTTTTGACTCATGTTTAATTCATAAATATGAAGATTAAATTGAGTAAGGACATAAATGTCGCGTTGCAGTAACTGTGACAAGGCCGTTAAAACCAACAAATCTTTTACATTTTTTTGTCTGACTGCTTCAAGAAGTTGAGCATATTTCAGAGCTCCTATATTTCTGACTAACATATTATTATTTAGAGAAATAAAGGAATAAAGTAATTGTTGAAGACGTTCAATGGATAAAGATTGAGCTAATGCCACTGACATTAATAAGCTATTTTCTTGGCCTATTGGAGTAGGAACCAAAATAAGTCCGGCCAGGGAAGATAAATTTTCTCTCACTCTGGATAATTGCGTCAAACTATAAATAACTTCTATTTCCGCTATAGAGTGTTCTTGTTGACTCAAGACTTCGAGGAGAGTCTCCTGTTCATCATCATTTAAAAAATTATTTTCTTCTTGGTCTTCAAGTGCATCTTCATCTGAGTCTTGTTCAAGCATCATCGGATGAATCAAGTTTTGATTGGGTTTTAAATGAATTGAAAGATTTGTAAATTCAAATACTGTGACATCTTCAGGCAAATTAATTGTACAAAAATCCGGCAAAAAACTTGCAATATTATAAGTGATTTGAAGGACATTTTTTTGTAAAAAAAAATGACTGTGATTGGGCAATAAATTTAATAATTCAGGTGCATAATGACCGTTTAGAAATATTTTTGTATCTTGTGGTAAACGCGAAAAAAAATATGGTGCTTTTTGTCTATCAAAACCTGGTTCAATAACCATTACCAATTCAGTTGGAAATATATTTGCTATATGATACAGATTTATTTCACTCATTAAGGAATTGATTGAAACCAGTGAGGCTTTGGGTAGAGACTTTAAATAATTAAAAATTTGTTCTTGTGTGCTATTAATAGGAATATTAAACGGCACGTTCTCTGGCCAATTCGAAAGGGTTTGGAGATCGTAGAATGGTAGATTATTAGAATTTTCAGTTAAATTAAATGTCATATCATACCTCAAAGATTAATTTGGGAGGTATGATATCACATTCTGCTAAAAAAAGGTCACTTGTGAGCAAATAAAAGGCTTATTGATTCTTCATCATTGATACATTTGATTGCTTTAGCAAGCATTTCATGTAAATGAAGTACTCTAATTTTGCCGCAAGCCACTGCTTCTTTTGATAAGGGAATGGTATCAGAGACAACAATTTCATCAAATACTGAATTCATAATATTTTGAACGGCAGGACCAGAAAAAACTGGATGGGTAACATATGCACGTACACTTAATGCACCACGTTTTTTCAATTCTGCAGCAGCACCACACAAGGTTCCTGCAGTATCTACGATATCATCAATTAAAATACAATGACGATTAGACACATCACCAATGACATGCATCACTTCTGATTTGTTAGGGCCGCTTCGTCTTTTATCAATGATGGCCATTTCAGAATGCCCAAGCTCTTTAGACATAGCTCTAGCTCTTACAACACCACCGACATCGGGCGATACAATTAAACTTGATTCATAGCCACGAGAGGAAATATCATTGCGCATCAATAAAGTGGTATACACGTTATCAACAGGCATATAGAAAAAGCCTTGGATTTGGTCGGCATGTAAATCGACAGTTAACACTCGATTAATACCTACGCTAGTCATCATATCAGCCACAATTTTTGCAGTGATAGGAACTCGAGCAGAGCGAACTCGTCGGTCTTGGCGAGCATAACCAAAATACGGAACAACAGCAGTAATACGTGCTGCAGATGAGCGTCTGAGGGCGTCAGCCATACTCATCAATTCCATCAAATGATCATTGGCTGGTGCACAAGTGGACTGAATTATAAAAACGTCTTTACCACGAACATTTTCTAAAATTTCAACACTGGTTTCACCATCGCTAAATGTTCCAACATGTGCTTTACCCAATTCTAAATGAAGATAGTCGGCTATCTTTTTTGCTAGTTCAGGATTTGCATTTCCAGAAAATAACATCATTGACATGTTTTCTTGCCTATTTGTTTTAGAGTTTTTGTTTATGTTCATGGCTGGGGTGCTAGGATTCGAACCTAGGTATGCAGGGATCAAAACCCTGTGCCTTACCGCTTGGCGACACCCCATCTATTGCGGGAATTTGACTGTTGATTTGCATCGTGTCAACGAGGTGTATTTTGCAATTACTGCTTCATTTTGTCAACACTATTTTTGAAATTTTTTTAAAAAAAACGAGGTATTTTCTTGCTTGGACGATTGTTTATTCCTATTAATGCAAGGTTGGATTGCTTAAATAAGAATTAATCTCTAGAACCAACATATTTATCATCGAAATAATGACGTAGTTTTGTTCTTAGAGTTCCACGGCTAACGCCTAACATGACAGCAGCGCGTGATTGATTGTATTTGCAATGTTCCATTACACAACGAAACAATGGGGTTTCAACTTCTTCTAAAACGAATTGATATAAATCAACTGGATCTGCGCCTTTTAATTCTGCAAAGTAACGCTGTACGCATTGTGTTACACTTTCAGCCAATGATGTTGCAGATTCTGCAGCAATACCTTTATTTACAGCAGTTGTCATGTTTTCTCCTTCAACGTTAAAGTTTAATTCGACATGTGTGACATGTCGAATTGATTTAAATGACCAACCAAGATGGATCAAACGGTAAGTCGTTAATGGTTAGTTGTCCATTTTGTAGTTTTAAATTAAAGATGTAATGTTCACCTTTTTGAGCGATAACACCTGCTTTAACTAAAGCATCCATTTTTTCTGTGGTGCGAACGCTTGCAATTTGATGAATATCTTCAGTAGATGGTGCAGCCATTGGTGCTGTAGGCTCCAAAGACAATTGTTGTTGGCTTTGAATTTGTTTTTGCACCAAATCAATTAACCAATCCTTTAATAGTGTAGCACTGACATCTAGATCAGCTTGACCAGTAAGTGATTGAAGTCTTGCAATATTCAACATTGCACCTGATTTTTCATCTGCTGGTAAATTCAATTGCACATGACTATCAATGGTGCCGTTTTGTAAAGACAAATGAAACTTATCAACATTAAATTGTGCACCGAATTTTAAAAGTTCAGGAATAGCAGAGATCAATGCTAAAAAGCCTTTGTTTCTAAAACTTGGTGAGGCATTTTGTTGTTGATGTAGGCTCTCTTTAGCTTTCGCAAGAGCTGCTGCATTGATTTGAGTGATTTTAAAATCAGCTTCAAATGGGCCAAAGGCATAACCATTAATATTGGCAGATTTTAAACTGGCATCAAAACTTGAAGAAAATAAATTGTTTTGAATCTCTGCTTGATTTTTAACTCTTACCGCATCCATTCGCAACTCTTTTCCAAGCTCAATTTTATCAAGATTAAGCTCAGCATCTCCAACATAAATCCCCACAGGATTTAAATTAAAATCATAATTGGTTTTAAAAGAATTAATATTGACAGCACCTTGGGGTTTTATAATTTCAAGGGCTTTTAAATCCACATTGCCTTGCACTTTATCAAGATTGGTTGAGATGGTATTTTTCAAAACCAAACCGCCCCAGTTAATTTTAGAGCTGTTATCTTTGGCAATTAATTTAAATTCAGGCACTTCGGTTTTCCAATGGGTATGCATTAAGAAATCCAATGCCATGCGAACAGTAACTTGTGGAAATATAGATTCTTTAGAAAATTCAATATCATTATTTTGTGTGGTACTGAATGGCCATTTGAAAGTTGTAGATGCATAACCAACACCTAAAAATGGTTTCCAGCCCTTCAGAACCAATGGTCCATGAAAAATCTGAATATCAATTTCCTTTTCATAGTGTTGAGGGGATACAGTAATGGTTTGGCCTTGTAGGTTTTGTTTGAGATGTGCTGGAATATCCCACTTCCAAAATAGCTTAGCATCTGAACTAAACCAATGGCGTTGAAAATCTTTCAGTTCAACTGTCATGCCATACTGCTTTGGCATTGCATTGATTTGTCTTTTCAAACCTTTTTCAACTAAAAAACCAAAGCCAGGATAACTTAGCACACCAATAACTGCAATGGCTCCTACTGATCCTAAAATCTTCTTCATTCCCTCTCCACCATTTTTTTAAAATTATTATTAAATTGTTTTAGTCCATTAACAATCTGAACTGTTTTTACAATATGTTTCTTTGACAATAAATGCCAATATTAAAGCCAGTCCTGAACAGGCAATTAACAAGGACAAAGGCTGTTGGAAGTCGGATAAATTTAAAGAAGCGACGTTAAAAGAACGTTCACCTGCAACTTTATCAATCAACTGACCAACCATAGGTTGTAATGTTGCGCCAACGAAAATTGAAGCCATATTGGTAAATGCGATTGAAGTACCAATGACAGCTCGTGCAGGTAGCTCTGTCGAAACAGCATATGCTAACCCGACACCACTGTTGGTTAAGCCAAATACAAAAAATAATATATAGGTTAAAGTGGCATTGTGTAAAGGAAAATAAATCATAATGATGGTTAACACGAAAGTACAAATTGCCGAGAAAATCATTAAGGGCTTTCGAGTGCCCCATAAATCAGACAACCAGCCCAAAATAGGTCCACCAACCCCCCAACCAATAAAAATAAAACCGATGGCGCTTGCCGCTTGATGAGCCGATAAGTCCCAGCCATATTGCAAAAATGCCGGGCCATAAGATTCACCGATAACAGCCGTTGGACCAAACAAACAACCGGCATACAATGCATTTACCCAAATTTGTTTATGTTTAAGGACTATTTTTAAAGAATCGATGATGCCAACAGCATGGTTTTTAGTTCTTTTAATACTGGCCATGGATTCATGGTCTTTGACAAAACGATATAAGAAAAATGCCAATACCAAAAACAATACGGCCAACCAATACATACAATGACGCCAGCCTAATGAATTAGACATGAAGGCAATGGGTGCTTCACCGGCAGCAGCGCCAAGCATACCTAACGCTTGTGTAAGCCCTGCTAATAGTCCCAACATGGCCGGTGGAAACCAAGCTGTTGCTAAACGAAGTGAGGAAATAAATGCAAATGCCGCACTAAAACCAATCAACATACGACCCAGTGCTGCTGTCATGAGGTTATCGGCAAAACCAAAAATAATACAACCTAAAGCAGTTAACAATGACATTGTGGTTAAAAGCTTTCGAATACTCAGGCGGTCTACCAGTAAACCAACAGGAATCTGCATGAGAATATAAGGAATATAAAATGAGTAAGTCAGCAATCCAAAACCAGATTCACTAATCCCAAAAGCCGTTTGCAAGCTTTTGTGCATAACCCCAGGTGCAACACGAGCCATGTAGTCTGAAAAATAATACAAAGCCGCTAAACCCCATACTATCCACGCCATCATCAGGCTTTGTTTAAAATCTTTCTTCATGTAACGTTTTCCAGTCCTAAATATTTATCAAACAAAAGATAAACTGAATCCATAGTAACCAGTTTCATAGCTGAATGCAATATAAAATTCAGCCAAAAAAAATGAATTTGATTAAATTTTAAAAAAAAATATATCATTTAATCAGCATGTTACGTAATAGACTAATTCTTAAAAAACTGTGCAATATCATTTTGTACAATAAAGCACCACACTACATCTTGTGTTTAAGATTAAAAAAAACAATATCAATATGTAAATTGTCAAGAAAGTGTAAATTTTGAAAAAAAAGCGTTTTTTTTTAATAAAATTCGATAAACTAAAAATATTCCCGCTGCAAAAACTTCTGAAAGGAAAGCAAAAAAATGGACGCTAATATTGAAGCTGATTTACGTTTAAAATTACACATTGAATACCCTGACTTAGAAGATTGTTATGTCGATGGTTATGCCTGTGCATTGGCTGGTATTGATGAGTCAACCAATCCTTATGGCAGTGATTCCATTGAGGGTGAATACTGGGCAGAAGGTTGGTGGTCTGGTTTCTATTCTGAAAAAGCATTATTTAATTTAGATGGCCCTGTCATTGAAAAACAACAGCCAAAACCTGAGGAACATAAAATTGCACACATGATAGTGCGCATTTTAGAAATCTCAGGCGTTATTGCTGTCTCTGCACTTGTCGGTTATCAAATCTGGGATTTGGTTGCTTAATCTGGCGCAACCAAATTCTTAATTTTCGCAACCATTGTTTTTAATTTTAAAATTTCTTCGGGATTGAATTCTTTGTATATTGGTGTGCTTGGGTTTAGGGCTAAAGTTACTTGCTCGCCAAGGCCTGCCAATAATTCAATGCCTGAGCACTCGTACATGTCAATTTGACTTAAGCTTTCTGCTGCCCAGTGGATCAGCAATTCTTTTTGGCTGAATACGGGTAAAAATACATGGTCATCAGATTCTAGAAACAATACTCTAGGCTCTTCTCCCGACCCTTTTTCTATGGGTAGCAACAATTGGCTTTTGAGAAAAGTAAAATAGGCTTTTGTGGCAGCCCCTTCTTGTCCCTCTTCTGCAATAGCTTTTTCAATAGCTTCTTCTAAACTCAATTGCGTCATATTTGTTCATCAAAAAATTAAAAATCAACTTTAACCGAAAAACCTGAAAAGTACAATTATGAATCTAAAATTAAAAATGTTTACTATTCTAGAAATTGGCCATGAGGGCAATTCCGAAGAAAAACTATATAAGGCTTTCAAAGCTTAAATCTATCAAGCTAAAAAAACCTCAATAAAAATGCATTTTGATTATCTTTGACTATAATCAAAATATGGTCAAAATGATGGTTTTATGATTAATGAGAGCTTGTGAAAAGGCGTATAAATTACCCACGCCGAGAAAAGAAAAAAATTATCTTCCCTTTGATAGAGGAAATCTTAGGGACTTTGCACGATTGTGTTCTCTCGCCTACAAAGAAAATAATATAGATGAACAATTTATATCATCCCTCATTGACAATTTTAATAGACATTTTCTCCCGAGAAACTTCGACCCCAGTGCGACTAAACCAGTACTGGATGAAATTCTCATTCGCTTTTCTGCTATTTATGAAATGTTAAAAGACCCGCAAATACCAGCTGATAAAAAAACAATGATAGCGTGTAAAATTGAGGAAAGAATTGGGCAATGTACAGCTGGTTTTTTAATTGGGCTTCAAGATATCACATCGGATATAACAGGCAATGCTTTCACGATGGAATCCATGTTGTATTCTATCCGTTACTCTATATGTGACAAATTAGCTTTTGAATTGGCACAAGCAGAGGTGCATAAACATAATATAGTATTTATTGAAGCAAAAGATTTAGGATTTGGCGTAAAACCTAGTACTGAAAAAGAAAATGATGTTTATTATTTTAATGATTACTATCAACCATTTGCTAAGTCCTGTCGAGATGAAATCGTAAAAGCTTTTAATTTGAATTATCGATTCCCATATGTATTTTCGCACATCATGGATGAAATCAATACTTTATACCAATCAGAGTCAATAGATAATTCATTAACAGTCGAAGGGGCAACGGCAATAAAAACCGCACTTAAACAATTATTTCCACAACTTACAACTATAGAAGAAACTCAAAAACAATATGAAATAGAATTAGAAAGACTAGGTACTTTGTTTAATGCTCTATTACAACCATTCCAATTTACACCTTCAGAATTAAGTTCATTTGACCCAACAAAAACTTATACTCAAGAAGAATTAGATAGTCTAAAAAGTGCATTGACGGCGAAGGCAGAAGAAAAAACATCAGCTCCCGCCCATAAAAGATTGGCCTTAATGAATGAAATAAAAACTTTAGAAACTAAAATAGCAGTTTATCAAAAAGTTTTGCCTCACAAAGACCTAATCACTGAAAAATTCCAACAAGACTATCGAGCATTAACTTCATCCATCAAAGAAAAAAAAGAACATCCACCACAAGGACTTGATGAATTTTTGTTTCTAACAGATGAAGATACTGGAAAACAAACTTTGAATGTAAAAAAAATTCGAGGGCTTTTGTGGCAGGAATTATCCAGTAATGGTTATTTTGAATTTAGCCCAGAAGAAAAAGAAAAACTATCCATCATCTTTAATACTGAAGCTAGTGATACAAGTATACAAGAAAAACTGGAAAAATTAATTGCGGGCGCTGAAAATCTTGAATTGTTTACTATTTATATCAATAGCTTTCAAGGTATATTAAAGCCTGAAACAATTTCTAGTTTATTGAAGAAGAAATTAGCTTCAACCAAAAATGAAGATGTCATCAAAATAATTAAATTACTCAATTTAGATAGCAAACTTTATCCCGGGTTATTTAATTTATTTAATAGATATACATTTGATTCCTTCGAACCAATTTATAGACTCATTCAAGGGAATGTCTCTAATGAAAAAATTATTCTCTTTCTCGAGCATATAAAGATTCAGAATTATACTACACAGGGATTCGATAGATCGCTGAAAGCGGTGCTTGAAGCGTGTCATGGTCATAAAAAAGAACTGATTATTCCTCTTTTAAAAAAAAGAAGTGACTATAATCGTTCAAAAGACATGCTAACTGAATTTCTTAATCAATTTGATTACCCAGAAATACGTGACCAAATCATAGCATGGTATCAAGAAAAAAATGGTCCTTTAGACCTTCAATTTATTAATCAGCATATCGATTCTATGTTACATAAAATAACCACATCTAAAAAATATACTCTTATCGCACTTTTGAAAAACAATCCTGATGTGAGAATTTCAATAACGGAGGATAGACAAGAAATCATTAAAAATTTTTTGCAAAGTTTTCCTAAGCAAATTTCTTCATTTGAATTAACAAAAGAATCTTTGCTTGAATTCTTGCTTAATCCGGATTATTTATTTGAACTAAGAAGCATCATTCCTCATACCATCACCCCCGCCTACCTTAGACACCTTAACCTTTCGGCTGACGAGTATAATATTATTTTACCTTACTGCCTAGAAAAATTTAACGAAGACACCTTAAATGAGCTTAACAAAATTGAAACATTCAATGCAGCGTTACAAAATCTAGATATCAGCTACATTAGTGGTATTTTTGATAATCCCCAATTACCAATAGCCAATAAACAATTTATTATCACTAAACTTTCCGGGCAACTCACTCAAATACAATTAAATAGCATTTATCAGAGACTTCCACCCAGCGCTCAATTTGACCTACTAAAAAATATTCAAAACAATCTTCCAGTTCATCAAGATTTTTATAACTCTCAAGTTTTACAAATTAAAGCACAATTAAAGCCCCCAACATCTTTTGGATTTTCTACTATCGATGATACTTGGATTATGAATTTTGTAACTCACTTTAATCAAAAGAAAATATTTTTTTCAGAAGAAGAACAAAATCAAATCGTAAGAGAAATATTATCTTCAATTAAAAATAAAACTTTGTTATCCAAGCAAAAAAATTTCATGTATTTACTGTCTAATCTGAAATTAACAGATACCCAATATCAAGACGTGATTAATGAATTAAAACTTTACACATTAAAGTTTAATGAATTTTTTCCGGGCTCTTTTTCATGGTTAAGTAACTTAAATGATGAAAGTATGCGCTATTTTATTACAAATATGACAATAAAGCCTCCAAAAGAAAAAATATCTGAGGAAATTTTCACTTTAGTATTCAATCTAATTTCCCAAGAAAGAAATGAACTCATAAACACTTTTTTAACAAAATTTAAATTAATAGTCACCCCACAAATCATGACTGAAATTCTCCAATCTCAAGATAGAAATCACGAACAAACAAAAATTATGATTTTTGATTGGTATATCGCAAACCTGCGCCCGTTTACAATTACAAACGAGATTAATATCACTAATATACCATTGACGGTTTTTAAGAAAATTCTTGAAAACAATCCAACTGAAAAAATATTAATTACTAGAGAGAGACGCGAATATATTGAAAAATTTCTCCAAAATAATCCAGGTTTTGAAAATCGATTTGTCCCTGATAAAAACTTTTTCTTAGACTATATATCAAATTATTCAAGTCGTTTTTCGATTGATTTAAATTGTATAAATGCTGATTTTTTAAGAAGATTAAATCTTAGTCTAGAGGAAAGACCAGAAGTCATCTCGTTTATTTTAAGTAAATTTGAACCTGTTCAATTGAACGAATTGCTCCCAGTATTTTTTGAGAAAAATGAAGTTCAAAAATTTAAGATTCCTGATGAATTATTGAGTCTTTTACTTAGTGATACAAATATATCTGAAGAAAAAAAAATATGGTTAATCAAAAATATTGTATTAAAAGAAGATTACTTTTCGTGGATAAAACAATGGCCCACCCACCAAAAACTTTTAAACGATGCAGCAATTCAACGATTTTATACACAAAATGTCATTAAATGTATTACAGAACAATTAAAAAACACGGACCTTTTGGAATTTTTGCTACATCCGGTAATTTTAAATCAAGTTACAACAATGCGCCCAGATGAGCTGGAACCTATTTTAAATCGTGGGCTGTTTTATGTATTTGGTACTGATAATCATGATCCGGACGGAAAATTTGACCAATTATTCAATGCCCTTCCTGAGGAATATCAAAAATTTTTTTTTGAAATCAGTTTGTCTACAAATTTATGGTTCTTGGATGAAGGGACAATACCAATAGATATAAAGTTCATTAAAAAATATCCAATTTTTTTTGAGTCTTATTTGAAGTATGCTCCAGATAAATTTTTATTACACCAAAACGAAGAGGTTGTTTCTTATGCTAAAAAGCGACTTGAAGAAAAGCCCGAACTCATATCATCAAATCCAAAACCATTCAAAGATTTATTAGGTACAAGGCTCCCTGACGATTTAAACCTTCTTATCATTAAAAATACTTCGCTTACCAATATTAATGGATACACATCGCGGCTCAGTAATATGTTAATTACGCTCATTAATGATGAAAAAACTCGTTCTCTTTTTAATATAGAAACCATTCAAGAGATTCTATTAAATCAAAATGGAAATTCGTACTTTTTAAGACGTTTTCTTTGTTCAGAAGGTTTCCAAAATTTATTTCAAGGCCTTAAAAACGAAGAGCAAGAAACTCTTATTAAGACATATTCATCGTTCTTAATTGATTTTTTTAACCCTAATTCTAAGGACTATAAAAGTTTCAAAACCGACATATATATTAAACACCCCCTGTTAAAGGCAATGATAAATTATAATCCTAGCTTTTTGGAAATCCCTGAAAATTTTAATCAGTATGGAAATGATGCATTTAAATTACTAGAAAACTATCCATCAAGTATCCAAAAAAATATTACTACATATTCAAATCTATTAGGAAAGTTCTCTCTATCTGAGGCTCAAATAAAACTAATTCTTAAAAATTCGGGTGCGACTTTTGATATTACCCCCTATCTTAAAAAAATTTCAAAATTACTAGTTGACCTCATCAATGATGAAAATACTTCTCATCTTTTTAATATAAACGTCGTTTCATTAATCTTAAATATGGAAAATGAACCTAGACGCAATAAATTAAAATTTATGCAATCTGATGGATTTAGGAACTTCTTTAAGCAATTGGATGAAGACGATAAAATGAAATTATTCACTCAAAATGCGCAAATTTTTTGTGATTTTTTTGAAAATACAGACGATTCTAACAATGTGGTAGGTCAATATGTTCAAGACCATTTTCATGAATTAGATTTAGAAAAACTGGAAGCCCTTCCAAGAAAAATAACTGTAAGTCCAGAACAGATAACGCAATTTATACCAAGCAATCTGAGAGAGCATAGTTTTTTTAAAAAAATCGAAGAGTCTCAACTTACTCCAACCTATAAAATTCCCATATTTAACTACTTTAAACAGATTTTGGCATTGTCTAAAAAAATAAAAAGTTATCCTAATGATCAAAGTATAAGGCAACCAATGGATACCTTAACAGAAGATTTCATAAAACAATATCAAAATCCTCCTTTAAGCACATTAAAACAAGCTGCAAATATCTTCATGCGCATATTCTTTGCACTGGATTTAATTATAAAATATTCTTTAGGTTACAATATTTTATTCGATCGCAACAATGACATTACTCGCGCCATTGAAGGTCTACACCAGGGTTTAAGGCGCCAAACGTAAAATTTGCCAGGCATCGTTGCTTCGACGATATAAGAATCTATCATGAAAGCGACCTTTTTGCCCTTGCCAAAACTCAATTTCAACCGGGGATATGGCATATCCTCCCCAATGCTTGGGTCTTGGAACTGATTGATGATGGTATTTGTGTTCTGCCTCATGTAAGGATGCTTGTAATGCCTGCAAATCTTGGATGACTTCACTTTGTGGTGAAACCAAGGCACTGCACTGGCTTTCGAAGGGTCTTTGCGCAAAATATTCATCTGATTTTTTTTCAGGTAAAAATTTTGCAACGCCCTTCACGCGTACTTGGCGATACATTTCTGGCCAAAAGAAATTCAAAGCCACGTGAGGATTTTGTTGAATTTGACGACCTTTAGCACTGTGGTAATTGGTATAAAATACAAATTGTTCTTGCCAAATGTCTTTTAATAAAACCACCCGGCTGTCTGGAAATCCCGACTCATCAATGGTACTTAAGGTCATGGCTGTTGGTTCAAATGGAGAAAGACTCATCCATTGTGCAAACCATGTCTCAAATTGGTCTATCGGATTGGATAATAAATCCGATTCTAAAAGGGGTTTTGACTCATATTCTCGACGAATATGAGCCAATTTTGTCTTCTCAGACATTATTTCCAACCTGTCACTTCAGCAACAGCATTGCCTAACTCTGCTGGTGAACGAACAGTTTTAACGCCAGCTGCTTCTAAAGCTTTAAATTTATCTGCAGCAGTTCCTTTACCACCGGCAATAATCGCACCAGCATGGCCCATGCGTTTACCAGGAGGTGCAGTAACACC
>DHHZ01000077.1 GCA_002403515.1 Legionellales bacterium UBA4759
CTAATTTTTTGACCCACTTCTATGAATCTCAATCTTTTACAGCATATCAATTGCTACAAATCCTAGGTAGTGCCAAAAACCATGCAGTCCTTGCTGGATTTGATAGACACCAACGCGTTGCAGGCGATAGACGCGATATGTTGCGCTTTAAAGCCATTTGTCATCATAAAAGTATTCCCTTGCATCATAGCCAGCTTCAAGGCAGTTTTAGATGCCCACAACAAGTGGTTCAATTGGTCAATAACCTTTTATCCATCAAATACACTTTGGCGCAAGGTCGACCTGACAAAGGCAGTATTTTAAAATACATTAGTAAAAAAGAAGACCCAGGACAAGTTCACTATTTTTTAGAATCCAGAGATGATGCATCCATTCGTGCATTACTTCCTCAAGGCAGTCGTCATTGGGCTATCATTACCATGCCTGAACTAAAAGCCCAAGCACGAGAGAAATTCGTTACCCCCTTGGTCTTTACACCTCAAGAAATTTTAGGTTTAGGTTATGAACTCATCCTTTTGTACCATATGGGACAACAAGCGATTGTCTCTGAAATTTCAAAACAATTGCCAGAAGAACCCTTGAAGGATTTCAAACACGGTGCAAGAGTTGAACTGCCTGAAAACTATCTTGGCTGTTTAAATGAATGGATAATTTCTGCCTCTAGAGCCCATCAAGCGCTTTTGGTGGTTGAACCCAATACTAGAAAAACCCATGCCATTCGCCATTTTATAAATCATTTATTACGACATGATGTTTGTGTAAGCCACGATGCGCCCTTGGTCGCCGTACCCCATGATACCGATTGGTCTGAAGAAGTTCTTAGATTATTATCCTTGAATCTAGAAGAGCAAGCTATTGCCGCCTATGAGCAATACATACGCCCACAAACACACTTATCGATGGCCACTTGGCTTGCACAAAAAGCCCCTACTACTTCCTATCATGTCGAGTCAGTCGAGACATACATCGAGTCCATCAGCAAAAATATCCAGGCACTTTCACTTAAACCCATGCCAGAACCGTCTCCAAGTTTAAGTTCTGCAGAAGTGAGCATACACGATGAGCTCAAACATGCTTTGGAAAATATTACACGCTATACTGAAAATGAAACACTTTATAATCAACATTTAAAAAAATATTTTGTCATGGAATGGGATGAGTGGAAGCCTTTCATTCTTCAAGAAGGTCATGTTGGGACCATGCTCACCATGCTCAATAAATATGACGAAATCCAAACCAATTTAACTTCTGAACCAGCAGAGCCTTTTTTTAATGAAGAGGAAGACTACACAAACTTTTTAAGATTTAGTTTATCCCCTTACACTAAACCATTCATTAAAATTTTTAATCAATACAAAACAATGCCATACCTAGTCAATATCCTAAAACAAAACCCAAGAATGATAAGCTTTGATTTCTTAAATTTTCTAATCACTGACGATTACATCACCGAATCCTTGGTGATTAAAAAAACTGGCATTGATGAATTTGTTACAGAAGCGATATCAGTTTATTTTAGCCACCATCCCGAAGAAATCTCAGCTGAGGATTTAAAACATTATCGACAATTTTTTTATAATTACATGGAGCTTGCCCTTGGCATGGCTGGCAATCCTCCCTCCGATGAGCTTTTAGAGTTTTTATTAAAAAATCCTGGGCTATGGCCTTTAATGGGCTTTGAGTTATGGGGTAAAATACCCAAAAGTTTATCCTCAAACTTGTTGATACAAATGCTCAACCATTCTAAAAGCCTCCAGCTTTTAGAACAATGCATGACCGCTCGACATATCAATGCCACATATTTTTTTAATGTCGTTTTAAAATGCGCGATTTCTCAAGCTTTATTTGAAAAAGTTTTTTCCAGCCCTGTTTTGTGTTCACAGCTTTTACAAGAATGCGATACTGATTATAAAATTTATCAAGAATTTAAAGCAAAGTTTACCAACATCCTCTTTTTTGAAACGGTCTTTCGCCACTCTTATGCCATAGATATGGTCTTGGAGTTGGTTGCAAGACATCTGGATTTTTGGAGTGAGTGTCATTATGGGCCCCCTCCATTAATTTACCGACAGAAAAAAGAAACAAGCGTTTGCGCCAACTCTTTTTTATTGAAAATATTAATGGATGTACAACAATCAAGCCTGGCCAATATTTCCAAAAAAATCAACACCTTGTTTCTTTCTGGAACGCCGCCATTCTATCAGGCCTGGAGCGATGAACTTTGGATTAGCCCTCAGCTGATTTGGCGAAATGAGCAAAAAACCAGCTTGTGTTGGATTTTATCTCCCATACCATTTTTGGCCCGATGTGGGGAATTTTATGAGCTTTTAAAAACCTTGTTAAAAAATAGACCCGCTTTAATTTCCTTCTTAAAATGGGCCATAGATTCAAACTCAATTCCTGAATCTATTTTAACGAATTTTTTTGATATCAACGACGAAATCTATCGTACTTGTAAAAGTTTGGATGGTGCTTTGATATGGGACATTGAAAACATCATGAAAAGATCATTCATTAGAAAAATAGATTCCACAGATAGTCATTCTGTAAAATTTTTCCAGGCGCCTTAACTAAGGCGCTTGAATTGACTTTGCCACGATTTCTTCAACATCCTTGGACAAATCATGTGTCATTAGGTTTTGTAAGACATTTTGCATCAATTTCTGACGTTTTTTGTCATAACTCTTCCAGCGGGTTAAAGGAGTACATAATCGCGCCGCAATTTGAGGATTGATAGCATCCACTTTAAGAATGCATTCTTTTAAAAACTCGTAGCCACTGCCACTGGCCTCATGAAACGCAGGTGTGTTTTGAGTAAAACCACCAATTAGCATACGAATTTTATTGGGATTTGACCAACTAAAAAGTGGATGCGAGGTTAATTTTTTAACTTTCTCCAAGACATGCTGACCTTGTTGTGTTGCTTGTAAATAAAACCACTTATCCATCACCAATTCATTGCTAGACCAATCGCGGTAAAATTTATCACAAACACTTTCTTTCATTGCCTCATCATGAGTTTGCATGATGGCGGAAAATGCCGCAATGCGGTTGGTCATATTTTTAGCATTTTCAAAGTAGGTCCAACAAGTCTCTGAAAATACTTGAGGATTTGCAAGCATTAAGTTTTCTAAGCAAACATTACGAAAAGCCCTAACCGCCCTATTTTCAACATGACTGTATTCCACAAATACATTTAAAAACAATGATTCACAAGATTTGGCAAATTCCAACGAAAATAACTCTCTCATATTGAATAATTCAATAGGACAAACCTCCGGAAAGCCTGCCATAATTTCTGGTAAAGAGGGCAGTTCAAAAAGTTTTGCAAGAAATGCCATTGAAAATTTGTCTTTCTCAAACCATGAATGAAAAATGGCTACCATCTCTAATGGAAGAGGCTTCATTTCTTTTTCTTGAGAAGCTTTTTGAATCCATTGAATCATAAATGTTTGCTTTAAGTCCCACAATGCAAAACCATCTTGCTCTACGGCCATTAAAGCCATCATTTTTTCTAAGGATAAATCTCTTTTGAGAACAATCGGGGCTGAAAAGCCTTGGAGATAATTGACTAAAACATCGTTTTGAACACAATCAAAAACAAACGTTTGACTGTCTTGGGTTAAATTCAAAACCTCTGGAAAACCCTTCATGGGTTTGCTGTCTTTGTGATACACCTTAAACCGAATAGGAATCATCAATGCCTGTTTTTTTGAACCATCGGCGGTTTCATGACAGTATTGCTTCATGTGAATATGCAATTGATCATTCTCAAATCGTTCTGACACTTCAACAATAGGGGTTCCTGCTTGATCATACCAAAGACGAAATTGCGATAAATCCTGATGATTGGCATCACTCATGGCTTGCAGAAAATCTTCTATGCACACCGCTTGTCCATCATGACGCTCAAAATAAAGGTCCATCCCTTTACGAAAACCTTCCCGCCCCAAAATAACTTCATACATACGCACCAACTCAGCACCTTTTTCATACACTGTTGCTGTATAAAAATTCGATATCTCTTGATAGGCTTTGGGTTGCACGGGGTGTGCCATGGCGCCATTGTCTTCTGGAAATTGAACACATCTTAAATTGGATACATCCGAGATGCGCTGGGTGACTCTGTCATTCATATCGCTTGAAAATTCTTGGTCCCGATAAACCGTTAAACCCTCTTTTAGGCTTAATTGAAACCAATCTCTGCAAGTTACGCGATTGCCGGTCCAATTGTGAAAATACTCATGACCAATCACACTTTCAATGCCTAATATGTCCTCATCGGTGGCAGTATTTTCATCCGCTAAGACATACTTCACATTAAAAATATTTAAGCCTTTGTTTTCCATGGCTCCCATATTAAAGTCTTTAACTGCAACAACCATAAAACGTTCTAAATCATATTCACGACCAAAACGTTGTTCATCCCAGCGCATCGCATCCTTAATAGCCTGCATAGCAAACTGACAATAGGCTTCATCACCAGGTTCAACAAAAATATCTAAGCCCACTTCTTTGCCAGATTGGGTTTGAAAATGATCAGAGATTTTTACCAATTTCCCTGCCACCAAAGCAAACAAATAGCATGGCTTTAAAAATGGATCAGACCAAATTGTAAAATGTCTTTGTTCATCAAAATCCCCCGATTCAATCAAATTGCCATTGGATAATAGAAATGGAAACTCTTGTTTATTGGCAATAATTTTGGTGGAAAATCGAGTCATGACATCGGGTCTATCTACAAAATAGGTAATCCGTCTAAAACCCTCGGACTCACACTGTGTACAAAGCATACCTCGACTGGCATACAAACCCATAAGTTGCGTGTTTTTCTCGGGATTGATTTTTGTAACAATCGTTAAAACAAAATCATCTGGACAATTAAAAATTTCTAGCTTGTTTTCTGTGAGTTTATAATCCATATGCTCGAGGCGTTCATGATTAAGATCAATTTCTTTTAAAACTAGTTCGTCTGCATCAAGTACCAAGTTGCCCGGAGAAAGGCGCTGTATATGCATGCGATTGGTCACCACCACATCAAAAACACTTTGAATATCAAAAGTCAAATCGGTTGAAATGATTTTAAAAGGATAAGGGGCATAATCTTTTAAAAAAATAGTATTCATAAAAGCTCAAAGATAATTAAAAAAACTAGTCTAAATCAACTATGTCAAATTTACAAAAATAGTCTACACTGTAATTAACTAAAAAATGTTTTTATGCGTTGTAAAAGTACATAAATAAGGAGATGGCCATGTGTAGCGATAATGTATTAACTCATTTTCGCCAACGTTATATCGACAATCAACAAGAAGAAATGACACTTCAAGAATACTTGGAACATTGTCGACAGGACCCATCAGCCTTCGCAAACCCTGCAGAGCGTCTCTTAATGGCTATTGGCGAGCCAGAAATGATAGATACTCGCCATGACCCGATTTTATCTAGAATATTTTCCAATAAAGTCATTCCTTATTACCCTGTATTTCATGATTTTTTTGGGATGGAAGACCCTATCACCCAAATTGTCGGCTTTTTAAAACATGCCGCACAAGGTCTTGAAGAAAGCAAACAAGTTTTGTATCTCTTGGGGCCTGTTGGTGGTGGTAAATCATCTTTGGCTGAAAAACTAAAAGACCTTATGCAAAAAATGCCAATTTACGCTTTAAAAGGCTCACCTATTTTTGAATCACCCTTGGCATTGTTTGATCGCGAACTTGATGGCGAGCTGCTTGAAAAAGAATATGGCATTCCCAAACGCTATTTGAGATATGTTTTATCGCCTTGGGCTGTAAAACGCCTTGAAGAGTATGAAGGCGATATCAATCAATTTAAAGTGATTAAAGTATTCCCATCGCGTTTAAAACAAATTGCAATCGCAAAAACCGAACCCGGTGATGAAAATAACCAAGATATTTCATCATTGGTGGGTAAGGTTGATATTCGAAAATTAGAAGAATTTTCACAAGACGATACCGATGCATATAGTTATAGTGGCGGTTTGTGTCGAGCCCACCGGGGTATATTAGAATTCGTTGAAATGTTTAAAGCCCCTATCAAAGTTCTACATCCTTTGCTCACCGCAACTCAAGAAGGCAACTACAATCCAACAGAAGGATTGTCATCCATTCCATTTGAAGGCATTATTCTTGCCCACTCTAATGAAGCAGAATGGCAAAGCTTTAGAAACAATAAAAACAATGAAGCGTTCATTGACCGAATCAATATTGTCAAAGTGCCTTATTGTTTAAGAGTCTCCGAGGAAATTAAAATTTATCAAAAACTTTTAGACAACAGTTCTTTAAACCAAGCGCCATGCGCACCTGGCACGCTCAACATGTTGGCTCAGTTTTCAGTTTTAACTCGACTGAAAGACCCACAAAACTCAAGCATTTATTCCAAAATGCGGGTTTATAATGGTGAAAGTTTAAAAGATACTGACCCCAAAGCAAAATCATATCAAGAATACAAAGATTTTGCTGGCGTTGATGAAGGAATGAGTGGGGTATCAACACGTTTTGCCTTTAAAATACTTTCAAAAGTATTCAATTTTGACCATTCTGAGATTGCTGCCAATCCGGTACACTTGTTGTATGTCATTGAAAGACAGATTGAACAAGAGCAATTTCCAACCGAAATACAAGAGCGTTATCTTAACTTCATCAAAGAATATTTGTCTCCAAAATATGTTGATTTTATTGGTAAAGAAATTCAGACCGCTTATTTAGAGTCTTATTCTGAATACGGACAAAATATTTTTGACCGCTACATTACCTACGCCGACTTTTGGATTCAAGATCAAGATTATCGCGACCCAGATACTGGAGAAATTCTTGATAGAAATGCATTAAACATTGATTTGGAAAAAATTGAAAAACCAGCCGGTATTTCAAATCCTAAAGACTTTCGAAATGAGGTGGTCAATTTTGTACTGCGGGCTCGCGCCAATAATCAAGGTAAAAATCCAAAATGGAATAGCTATGAAAAAATGCGCGGTGTGATTGAAAAGAAAATGTTCACCAACACCGAAGAGTTATTACCCGTCATTTCATTCAATGCCAAAGCATCTGAAGAGGATAAAAAGAAACACGAAGAGTTTATTGCTCGCATGGTAGAAAAAGGTTATACGCGAAAACAAGTACGCTTATTGTGTGAATGGTATTTAAGAGTACGAAAATCTCAATAAAATAAGAGAGTTACCATGAGTCAATTTATTGATAAACGTGGTCAAGGTGCTCAAAAAAGCTCGGTCAATCGCCAACGCTTTATCAAGCGCTTTAAATCGCAAATCAAAAAAGCAGTATCGGATGCGGTTAATAAACGTGGTATTACTGATATTGCTCAAGGCGAAAAAATTTCCATTCCAGCCAAAGATCTCTTAGAGCCTCGTTTTTCTTCTGGAGAAGGTGGCGCTGTGGAGCGAATTTTCCCTGGCAACGATATTTATCAACCCGGGGATACCATCAAGCGTCAAGATTCTGGACAGGGTCAGGGGGGGCAAGGTGAAGCTAGTCCTGAAGGTGAAGGGATTGATCCTTTTGTTTTTGAATTAAATCGGGATGAATTTTTAGAAATTTTTTTTGATGATTTAGAGTTGCCTGATCTTATCCAAAAAGAATTGGCTAAAATAACCGACTGGCAAACCACAAGAGCAGGGGTTATTAAAAGTGGAACCCCAACCAACATCAATATTATTCGTTCTATGCGCCAAGCTACAGGGAGAAGACTTTCACTTGGCGGCACCCTTAGAAAAGAATTGAGAGAATTGGAAGAACAATTGGCCAGCACCAAAAATGATGAAAAGAAAAAAACCATTCAACAACGTATTGAGGTCATTCAACGAAAGCTAGGCCATATTCCCTTCATTGATACCATGGACTTGCGCTATAACCATTTCACCAAAATTCAAAAACCCAGCACCCAAGCCGTGATGTTTTGTATCATGGATGTCTCGGGTTCCATGGATGAGCCCAAAAAAGAAATTGCAAAACGATTTTTTATCCTGCTCTATCTTTTTTTAACCAAAAATTATGAACACATTGATTTGGTTTTCATACGCCACCATACAGCAGCCAAAGAAGTCGATGAACAAGAGTTTTTTTATTCCAGAGAAACAGGAGGTACTGTTGTTTCAAGTGCTCTTGAAATGTTACAAAAACTCATAGAGCATCGATATTCAAGCCAAGCATGGAATATTTATGTCGCTCAAGCATCGGATGGCGACAACTGGAATGCAGACTCCCCTTATTGTGGTCAATTACTCTCTGAAAAAATACTTCCTTTTATTCAGTATTTTGCCTATGTTGAAATCATGCCACGGCATCACCAGAGCCTATGGGAAATTTACCAGAATATCGGCGAACATTTTAAAAATTTTGCTACACAAACGATACATCAAGTTGGGGATATCTACCCGGTGTTTCGAGAGCTTTTTAAAAGGAAAATATCATGAAGCAAAAACCCATCTCCATTGGTGCTGAATGGACCTTTGAAACGCTTTTAGCCTACGATCAAGCCATTGCAAGAATTGCAAAAGACTTTGGCCTGGATACCTACCCTAACCAAATTGAAATTATCAGTGCTGAACAAATGATGGATTGCTATGCATCGGTTGGTATGCCAATTGGGTATTATCATTGGTCTTTTGGGAAACATTTTTTTAATATTGAAAAAATGTACAAACGTGGTCAAATGGGACTGGCCTATGAATTAGTCATCAATTCCAATCCATGTATATCCTATCTCATGGAAGAAAACACCATTGCAATGCAAGCTTTAGTTATCGCCCATGCTTGTTATGGCCACAATTCATTTTTTAAAAATAATTATTTATTTAAAATGTGGACACAAGCTGACGCAATCATTGATTATTTGGTTTTTGCCAAACACTATATTAGCGAATGCGAAGAAAAATATGGCGAACAAGAGGTCGAAAGTCTTTTGGACGCCTGCCACTCTCTGATGAATTATGGTGTTGACCGCTACAAACATCCGCCCACCCTATCTATTCATGAAGAAATAATTCGCCAACAAAATCGTCAAGCCTATTTAGAATCTCAAATCAATGAACTTTGGCGGACTATTCCAACCCATAACAATCAAAAACAAACAGAAACCCAAGAACGGTTTCCGAGAGAGCCACAGGAAAATATCCTCTATTTTTTAGAAAAACACGCTCCTCTATTAAAACCTTGGCAAAGAGAAATCATACGCATCGTTCGAAAAATCTCTCAATATTTTTACCCTCAAAGCCAAACTAAAGTGATGAATGAGGGATGGGCCTGTTTTTGGCATTATACACTGCTCAATAGCTTGTATGATGAGGGATTGGTGACTGATGAATTCATGTTAGAGGTTTTACAAAATCACACCAATGTGGTTTATCAACCCGATTACAATAGTTCCTTGTTTTCTGGCATTAATCCCTACACACTGGGTTTTAATATGATGCAAGATATCAAACGTATTTGTGAAAACCCAACGCCTGAAGATAAAGCTTGGTTTCCAGAATTGGCCAATACCCCATGGCAAACCCAACTCGATCATGCCATGCGATATTTTAAAGATGAAAGTTTCATATCCCAATATTTATCACCACATCTTATTCGAGAATTAAAACTCTTTTTGATTCAAGACAATGATGAACACCCGGAGCTTAAAATTAAAGCAATTCACAATGAAGACGGTTATCGAAGCATTCGAGAAAGTTTATCAAGACAATACAATTTAAGTTTTAATGAGCCCAATATTCAAGTCTTTAATGTGGCCATGGAAGGTGATCGCACCCTAACGCTGCATTATTATCAGCACGATAGAGTACCATTGGATTCACAGGCCCACGAAGTGTTAAAACATCTACACACCCTTTGGAAATTTCCTATCAAACTACAAACCATTAACGAGCAAGGCAATATTGTCACAGAATACAATTGTCCTAATCAAACTTAATGGCACTGCCCATGCCAATGTAATGGGCAGCATTATTCAACTGTCCCATAACCCGTTGCCCAAATTCAATATCAACCGTGGCAAACTTAAATATTTGATAAATTAACCCGGTATCAAAAACCAACCCAAAGCCTTGGGTATAACTTGAACGTGTTTGACCAAAAAATTCACCATAAAGCACAAGATTATCAGCAAGTTTATAACTTAAGGCGACATCTGGACTGTAAGTTTTATAATTTTGAAATTCTAATTTATTCATTTCACCATAGCTTGCTGCACCAAAAACTAAAGCCATCGTCCATTTCTCTGCAAAATTATATTGGGTGATAAGATTAAACCCTCCCTGATTTCCTTGCGAACCAAAATAAAAATGACCACTGGGTGGAATATAAAAGCCCTCTGCGGTAAATACAAAATTTTTATCGTTGTAAAATACTCTTTTTAATCCGACAGAAACATACCCAAAACCTGCGCGCGGATGGATGCTTTGAAAATAATAATTGGGTGGATTCACATCAATCTCAGTATCCCAACCCAAGCCGAAACGATATTCTGAGTTTGGAAGATAATTCGATTCACCTTCACCTAATAATTTAAAATGTTTAAATCCAAGCTCTAGCATCGATGTTTTTTGAGGTACAACACAGGCACCATATGCAAATGTCGGTCTATCTGCGAGATTTATCACAGACAAATCATCACAAACTCGCTCATCAGCGTACACAAGGACACAAAAAAAAGATAAAAAAGTCAGTAAATATTTCATCGATGGTTTTATCTAAGCGACATTTCTCTATACTAAATCAGAATACCAAAAAGATAAAATTAAAAAACTCAATTGCCCAGAAGGTCTTTTAAACTGGCCAAATGGGATTTGGCTAAATTTTTGGAATACAAGGGGTCAGGATTATCGCCTCTTTGCCATATGAGCAACTCCTCCGGAAGCTCAGATAAAAAACGGCTTGGACTAGAAACAACCCACTCTCCCGCACGCTTTCGTTTTTGGGCACAGCTAAACACCAAGCCTTTTTGGGCACGAGTAATACCAACATAAGCCAAGCGTCTTTCCTCTGACAACTGAGTCTCTTCCATGCTGTGTTGGTGGGGCAATAAGCCCTCTTCCATACCAATTAGGTAAACATAGGGAAATTCCAATCCTTTAGCAGCATGCAAAGTCATTAATTGAACGCGCCCCTCTTCTTGCTCTTCATCTTGCGATAGTAAATCAATCAACATCAATTTATGCAGCACATCATCCAAACCCATCTCAGGCTTTTGCTCATGTAAGCGACTCATCCAATCAAGAAGTTCTTGGACCCTTTCAATTTTTTTCTGTGCTTGCACGGGATTGTCTGCCTCATCATACCAATAAGCTTCAAATCCAATAGCCACAAAAAAAGGATGAAGTTTTTGCGGCCAATTTTCTTGATGAAGTTCTGCCGACCACATCATGATAAAATTTTTGAAATGCTCTAATTCTTTTTTGACGACTGCTTGCAAATACTCTGTTAAAGCCAGATGATCTGCACAAACCAACAAAGGCAAACCGCGCTGTTTGGCATATTCACTCAAAGCTTTCAAGGACTGTTCGCCTATCCCACGTTTTGGGGTATTGATAACACGTAAGAAAGCACTGTCATCTTCGATATTGCAACATAATTTCAAATACGCCAACATATCTTTAATTTCTGAGCGACCAAACCAAGATTGTCCCCCAGAAATTTGATAAGGAACATGATGCTGTCGCAAAATGCGTTCTAAGTGTCTAGATTGATGATTACCGCGATATAAAATGGCATAATCCCCCCAATCTTGATTCAATTGGTATTTATGACTTAATAAATCCATCACCACTTGCTCGGCCTCTTGAATTTCATCACTGGCTTGAATCACTCGCAATAAATCTCCCGGACCTAATTCACTCCAAAGTTTTTTTGAAAACACATGCTCATTATTGGCAATTAAGGTATTTGCAGCCTGCAATATTCGCGCTGAGGAGCGGTAATTTTGCTCTAACTTGATGACTTTTAAATTCTTAAAATCAAGGGTCAACTGCTTTAAATTTTCTGGATTTGCACCCCGCCATGCATAAATGGATTGATCATCATCACCAACCACGCAAAGCTGTGTGTATGGGCCCAGTAAACATTTGATAAACTGATATTGGGCCAAATTCGTATCTTGATATTCATCCACTGAAATAAAGCGCCAACGATTTTGCCAGCGCTGCATTATTTCTAAATTTTTTTGCATCAATTGCACAGGCAATACAATCAAATCATCAAAATCAACAGCTTGGCAGGCACGAAGCATGGCTTGATAACGCTCATAATAAGCGATGACATCGGCTTGTTCTGGAAAAATCTGATAGAGTTCCTCAAAACCAATCATGGCATTTTTCCAAAGAGAAATTTGATTAATAATATTAAAAACACTCTCTTTATCTGAGGCAATGGCCTTGGGCAATACACTTTTTAGAATTTGTCTGGCATCTTCTTCATCCAAAAGACTAAAACGCTTTGGCAAACCCAAGTGTTTATATTCCTTTTTAATAAATTGTAGCCCCAAGTTATGAAAGGTCCCAACTGTTAAACCTTTTTTTAAAGAGGCAGGTATTGCCTGACCCAAGCGATGGTTCATTTCCTGAGCGGCTTTATTGGTGAATGTCACCGCACAAATTTGTTTTGCATTGATTTTCAAATGCTCAATCAAATAGACAATTTTTTGAGTAATAACGCGTGTTTTACCACTCCCTGCACCAGCCAAAACCAATAAGGGACCTGAAACATACTCAATCGCTGCTTTTTGTTGGGGATTTAAAATCAATGACAAAGGAATTCTCGAACTCACACCTAAACTCATCAAATTCTATCAAAGCTAGAAAAAAAAATCTCATCTCTGACTAAATTTTTCAGCTCATGATTGAAACTGTTAAAAAAATCAAATGACTGCTATGCTTAATTTAAAGAAAAAATTACTATCAACCAGGAGAATATTCGTGAAAAATCATTATCGCTGGGTGGTGGTTTTTTTATTATTTTTAATTTCCATGACCAATTACATTGATAGGGCTTCCATCAGCTATGCCATCACACAAATTTCTCAAGAGTTTCATTTAAACAACCAATATG
>DHHZ01000042.1 GCA_002403515.1 Legionellales bacterium UBA4759
CCCTGTTGAATGGGCGAATTGCTTTCTTAGCTTTGAACACTTTTGCTTGTGGTTGTGATGCTGAGAAAAAAAAGGTAGATAAAAAAGAAACCACTCAAGCTGCTACTAAAGGCTGTGGATGTACTTCTTGCGATAAAAAATCAGCGTAAATTGATATTGAACTGCACTTGAGAAGTGCAGTTCTTTTTTATATCACTCGGCGCCAATTGGTTCCTGATGCCGTGTCTTCTAGCTCAATGCCCTGCTCGAGCAAATGCTTTCGAATATCATCAGCAACCTGAAATTGTTTTTCCAGTCGTGCAGCTCTACGTTTTTCAATCCAATTCAAAATTTCTTGTTCAGATAGACTTTCTTCAATAGAAAATTGTAAAAAACGCAGTGGTTCTTCAAAAAGTACACCCAGTAAATTGGCCATTTTTTTAAGCGTTGGCACAAGAGAAGCATTTTTTTCTTTATTGATGAAATTATTCAACTCAAACAATATTGCCATGGCTTCTGCAGTGTTAAAGTCATCCTGCATGGATTCATCAAAGCGAGACAACCAAGTTTCATCAATTTCAGAGCTTTGGTTATTATCAAAATTCTTAAGGGTTTGGTATAAGCGCTGAAGACCTTTGTGAGCTTGAGATAACATCTCATCGCTGTAATTTAAAGGACTGCGGTAATGTGCACTCATAAAAAACCATTTGATAACTTCAGGGTGATATTGTCGAAGCGCATCTTTAATGGTCATGAAGTTACCGGTGGATTTAGCCATTTTTTCATGATTAAGTTGTAGCAAACCAACATGCAACCAATAATTGGCAAAAGTCTCCCCTGAACTTGCTTCCGATTGAGCGATTTCATTTTCATGATGCGGGAATTGTAAATCCAAACCACCGCCATGAATATCAATTCTTGGACCCAGATGCGCCTTGGCCATGGCTGAACATTCAATATGCCATCCCGGACGTCCTGGTCCCCATGGTGACTCCCATGCTGGTTCTGAAGGCTTGGATGACTTCCACAATACAAAATCCAAAGGAGAGGCTTTTTCATCAACCACATCAATACGAGCGCCGGATAGTAATTGCTCGATATTTTGACGTGATAATTTGCCATAGTCTTTAAATTTTTCAACAGAAAAACAAACATCACCATTTTGAGCCTGGTAAGCATAGCCAAGACTTATCAATGTTTGAATCATCTCAATCATTTCGGGAATATGCGCTGTAGCTAAAGGCTCAATATCTGGGTGAGAAATGCCTAATGCATCTGTATCTTGATGCATGCTTTCAATGTAGATTTTACTAATATTTTCGAAAGATTGATGTTGCTCTAATGCCTTTTTAAGAATCTTATCATCAATATCAGTAACATTGCGGGTAAAATGCACTTGATAACCCAAATAACGAAAATATTTAACCATCATATCAAATACAACCATACATCGCGCATGCCCTAAGTGACAATGATCATAAACCGTCACGCCACAGACATACATCGATATTGTATTTGGAACCAGGGGTTTAAATAGTTCTTTTTGTTTGGATAAAGAATTATATAAATAAAGCATAATTACCCTTGTTGAATTTTTTCCCAAGTGCTTTTTAAGTCTACAACTCTTAAAAAGTGACTATCAGATACCTTTTTAAAGTAACCAATTCTTTCAAATTGAACAACTTCATTCAAAGCCAAATCAGAAATCGACAATTCAGCAAAAGCTTTTGCGTGAACTTTGGATTTGGCATTTAAATATTTTGTAAAATCATCTAATGATGCTGGATTCTCATGATTAAACAAACGATCGTACAATGTCACATCAAGTGGTATACAACGCGTTGCTGAAACCCAATGAATCACCCCTTTGACCTTACGACCTTCGGGATTTTTACCTAGAGTTGCCAAATCAGCACTGGCATGAATCTCTTTGACCTGCCCTTTTTCATCTAACTCGACATGATCACATTTAATAATGTAATTATGACGCAAACGAACTTCTTTACCTGGCGCTAATCTGAAAAAGTCTTTGCTCGGCTCCATCATAAAATCACTACGTTCTATGAAAATTTCTTTGGTCAAATGCAAATTTCGACGTGGGGCATTTGGATCTTGAGTATTCAAGCTAGCAAAATTTAGTATTTCATCTTCAGAGAAATTGGTAATAACCACTTTAACTGGATCCATCACTGCCATATAACGCAATGCTTTTGCATTCAAAGCCTCTCGAACACATTCTTCCAAAATGGTCATGTCAATAATTGAGTCACTTCTTGAAATACCAACAATATCAGAAAACTTTCTTAAAGCTTCAGGTGGATAACCACGTTTTCTCATACCACGAATGGTTGGTAATCGAGGATCATCCCAACCTTCAACATGATTTTCTTCTACCAATTGACGTAATTTACGTTTACTGGTGACGGTGTGCGACACATTTAAACGACTAAACTCTGTTTGTTCTGGCTTGGCAGGCACAGTCGTGTTTTCGATAAACCAATCATACAATGGACGATGATCTTGAAATTCTAAAGTACATAAAGAATGACTGATATATTCAATAGCATCACAAAGCGGGTGAGCATAATCATACATCGGATATATACACCAGTCATTTCCTGTACGAGGATGTGGTACATGTCGAATTCTGTACAATACCGGATCACGCATATTGATATTGGGGGATGACATATCAATTTTGGCTCTTAAAACCAAATGCCCATCAGGAAACTCACCTGCTTTCATGCGAGTAAATAAATCTTTATTCTCTGCAATAGAACGATTGCGGTAAGGACTATTTGTTCCAGGCTCTTGCAGTGTACCACGCATGTTTTTAATTTCTTCTGGTGTTGATGCGTCTACATACGCAAGACCTTTGTCTATCAGTTCCAAAGCTCTTTCATATAAAAATTCATAGTAATCTGAGGAGTGGGTAATGGCGCACCAGTGATAACCTAACCATTGAACATCCTCTAAAATTGCATCGATGTATTCTTGTTCTTCAGTTAATGGATTGGTATCGTCGAAACGCATGAAACAGCGCCCATGATAATGTTCCGCGAGTCCAAAATTCAAACAAATTGATTTTGCATGTCCAATATGTAAATAACCATTAGGCTCAGGGGGAAATCGAGTAATTAACTCTTGATGCTTACCATTTTGTAAGTCCGTTTCAATCATTTGAGCAATGAAATGATTTGGCAATTTTTCTTGTTCAACACTCATAACATAACCTTGTTTAATTAAATTAAAAACCATGGACCAATTGTTTCATGGGGAATACCAAATGAATCAGGGTAGGTTACCCCTACCAAATATAAACCATAAGGTGAAGCCGTTTCAGCGCCAAGACGTCTGTCTTTGGCTTGAAGTACTTGCTTGACGTATTCTGGTGGTTGACGGCCTGAACCCACAGAGATTAATACACCCGCAATATTACGCACCATATGATGTAAAAACGCATTGGCAACAATATCAATGACAATATAATGGTTGTTGCGAAATACTTTGATTGATTTTACATCTCGTACAGGTGATTTAGATTGACATTCAACGGAACGAAATGAAGTAAAGTCGTGTTCACCAACAAGACTTTGAGCTGCTTGATGCATAACGCTTTGTTCTAAATGACGATATTGCCATGCAACATGGCTTCTCAAAAGTGCCGGTCTAATCGCAGAATTGTAAATGACATATCGGTAACGACGCTGTTGTGCCGAGAATCTGGCATGAAAAGAATCTGGCACGTTATAAGCATGTTTTACACAGACATCTTTGGGTAAACTGGTGTTGGTTCCATGCACCCAACCGCGCAAAGAACGGTGGTTTTCAGTATCAAAGTGCACAATTTGATGAGTTGCATGAACACCAGTATCTGTTCGACCGGCACAGACCACCTCTACAGGATGATTAGCAACCTTTGACAAAGCAGCCTCTAGATGCATTTGCACCGTTCTTAAAGACTGTTGCGCTTGCCATCCATGATACTGACTGCCATCATACTCAACTTTTAAGGCAATTCGCATAAAATATCTCAATAAAATATCTAGAATCTATATGATAATAAGGTGATTGTCTAGAAAATGATTGTTTATATATTCAATTATTATATAATTTTTTTATACTTTTTTAAATT
The DNA here is from genome assembly GCA_002403515.1 of Legionellales bacterium UBA4759. Classification (GTDB taxonomy): domain Bacteria; phylum Pseudomonadota; class Gammaproteobacteria; order Legionellales; family Legionellaceae; genus UBA2653. The sequence continues at coordinate 4,115 of DHHZ01000042.1, forward strand.
TGAATTCAATGACAGCGCAAATTCTTTCCAGTCATCAATTAGCCAATCAATTACACTCTGAAATCACAGAGCAAGTTCAAGAATTATTTCAGCAATTTCAAGTTAAACCTTGTTTATTGGTCATTTTGATTGGTCATAATCCTGCATCACAAATTTATGTGAACCATAAAAAAAATGCCTGCGCTAAAGTTGGAATTGATTGTGTGATTGAAACCTATCCTGAAAGCTTTACAGAAGAAGAATTAAAATCCGTTCTCAAACACCATAACGAACATCCTAGAATCAACGGAATTCTCATTCAATTTCCATTACCAAAACACATCAATCCCTTCAATATTATTGAACATATTGATCCTAAAAAAGATGTGGATGGTTTTCATCCTTATAATCTAGGACGTCTTGCTGCGGGAAATCCTTTTTTAAGACCCTGCACACCCTATGGTATTATTCAGCTATTAAATCACTACCAAATTCCTTTACAAAGCACCGAAGCATTGGTGATTGGGGTTTCAAGAATTGTTGGACGCCCGATGGCTTTAGAACTATTACTACCCAAAGCAACAGTGACCATGGCCCATAGCCAAACCAAAGATCTTCAAAAAAAAATCAATGAGAATCAGTTAATTATTGTTGCCACAGGAAAAAAAGGGGTTATATCAGAAAAACAATTGAAGCCACATCATATCATCGTGGATGTCGGTATTCATCGTTTGGAAAATAATAAAATATGTGGAGACATTGATTTTGAGGTTGCAAGTAAAATTGTATCTGCAATTACACCTGTTCCGGGCGGTGTTGGTCCAATGACCATATGCACACTGCTCCAAAATATTGTACAGGCATATAAAAATCAATATCTCCACAAACCATAAAATCTATTTTTCGTAGCGTTCCCAGTCAAAGTCCTCGAGATCTTCATCATAATCATTGATATCATAACGAAGCTTTTTACGCTCTAATCTTTCCTCGAGTTTTTTCTTAACCAGACGTTTTTTTTGATTTTTTGAAACAGAGTTTTCCACTTCCTTGTCCCAATCTGCATAAGCATCAGAATCAATGTCGTCTTCATAGTTATCTTGGTTAAAATGTCTTCGTTCATCCCAGCGCAAGCCCATTTTTTCACCTTTGTGATAATTTATTTACACTTTAATTATAGCAAAAAAATAGAAATGTACAGGTAATTGGTAAATTTTTGTTGAACTCGGTGAACATGTGTGGGGCAGGCACAGAGACAAAAGACTATTTTTTTTGTAAAAGCGAACGTCTTTAAACGAAGAAGGTCCTTTCGAAATTGTTTTAAATATGACAAAAATAACAGTCAGCTTTTAATTAGTATAAATTAAAACTTGACAATAATGCTAATCTGATCAAAAATAAAACCGATTGTTTTATTTAAGGAGCATAGATGCATTTCCGTTTTCAAGCTAAAGCAGCATGGCCACTCAACTTGTGTGATAATCAAAAATTTTGGAATTATGTTTACGCTAAAGGCAAAAATAAGCAAGTAGAATCCTGTCTTAAGCACATGAATTTTTCTTTTACTAGCAAGTCTTATCTTTACGATGTAGTTTCTCCAGCTCCCTTTGATTTAATCAATGCACTCTACTCTCAAGGTATCTTTTCAACGCAAGAATTAGAAGAGATGATAAGACATATTTGCAATGGTAAAGAGTTCACAGATATGCTTTGTATAATTAGACCATTGACTATGAAAGCTGCTTCAATTTTACCAAATGATGGCTCTAATTCACCTACACCGCCACCTAATGGTCCAAATGGTTCAGGCGGAGGTGGGTTGACAGTAGATGACAACACACCATTTTATGGACAAGCTAGAGGCACCAATACCATTAATTATTGCTTGATGGCGCTTGGCTTACTATTGATTGCAGCAAGTTTTAAATTACAAATTATGCTTGCTATCGTATCTGCTCTAGCTGGTACAGCGCTTGTTGCGGTAAGTGTATATAGCATGCAACCTTAACGATAAAGTTGGTGTTCTTCAATATATTTATAAACCCTTGGGTCTAGGCCTAAGGGTTTTTTTTGTGCTTGAAGAAATACTCTAATTTCAGTGGATGAATACGGATAATCTTTTGCTTGTACGTCAAAAATATAGCCACAGCTTTTTTGATTGATGAGATTTAAATCATAGGCCTGGTGTTTGCGCATATAATTTAATAAATCTTGACTAAATTCACAGAAATGATCAGGGCGTGAGAGGAGGATAATATGCGCATGACTTAAAATAGAATAAAATTTTTACCATTACATGAAGTGACAGAAGGCATCATGTCCCATGATAAAGCTTAAACTCACATCATGACCGTAGTTTTTACGGTATTGTTTTAAGGTATCAACCGTATAACTTTTCCCTTCCCGTAGTAGTTCTTGAGAGTCAATTTTAAAATAAAAATCAGTAAGTGCAAGCTTGAGCATGGCAAGAGGGTGGTTTGCCGAAATGAGGGGCTTTTCTTTAAAGGCATGTTCGCTACATGGTAAGTCACCTTACCTCGAGTGGAATAATGGTGACACCATCACCGTATATCTTAAGGACATAGCGTTTCCTGCCAAATTACTCAAGAAAGTATTCACAAACGAAGACGGATCAACAGCTAAGCTTTATCTCATCACGAATGATTTATCTATTGATGCTGACCGCATGTACGTAGTCTACCAAAAACGGTGAAGAATTGAAGAGTTTCACAAATCTATTAAGCAAATTGCAAGCCTATCTAAATCACCAACTAAAACCATTCAGACTCAATGTAACCATTTATTTGCTGCAATGGTTGCGTTTTGCAAATTGGAATTATTGAAAGTCAAAACGGCTATGAATCATTTTGCCATTAAGCAAAAACTGCTTTTAAAAGCTAATCAAGTCATGTTCAAAGAGCTGCAATTACTGAGAGGTAGTGCGTAAGGTGAATATTAAATAAATTTGATGAGTAAAGACTATTAAAATTGAGAATTAATACAGGCGTGAATCTCAATTTCAGATTGTGCAGCTATTACTTGGCATTCTGGAGATGCAACATGGAGTCCTGCTTGTTCTCCAGAGGGTTCACTTGATTGTACAAGTCAGTGTATTTCTGAGTCATGAGAAAAACACCTATATGAATCCCTTCATAGATGAAAATTTTTACAACTTATCGACAAGGGGTCCCTTGATGAAAATACAATTTCCAAGCGCCCTCTTTTTCGCGCCAAATTGAGGAGCGATAATCTGAGCGAACTGGTGATGTGGCACTATCCCGTATAAAACTGATGTAAGTCAAATGAATAACCTCAGGAACAATATAACGTGCTTTAAAATTTTTAGCAGTACGCATTCCTTCAGGGGTTAGGCGTAAATCATTAATAAAATCCTGCTTGGTGTAGACATGATTTAAAGAACCCATTTCAGTAAATTCGTCATCAATCATTTCAGCTAGTGCAAGATGCGTATCTTGTTTATAAAGTAACTTCTCTTCCAATTGAATGATAAAACTTAAATCATCTTTAGACATACAACCTACCTCTTCAATAAATAAATGAAATACTCAAACAGACTTCAATTTGTTAATTAAACGCATTTCTAACCAAAGAATACTCAAAATATTTGCAATAATCATACCCAACCAAAAACCCCCACCCTCATTCCAATACATATTCTCGATAATAAAACCAAGGGGTAATGCTATAATCCAAAAGGTCACAAAAGAGCACCATAAAGTAAAATGAGTATCTTTTAACGCCCGTAAAGCGCCAAATAAAGACAATCGTATGGCTTCAAAAATTTGAAAAAAACCACACAAGTATAAAAATGATTTAGCATGCTTGACTAAGGTTTGATGTTCCTCGGCGTGCACATCAAAATCGATAGAGATGAGTGTGTTTGGCATAACCCATTCAACAATCGATAGCACCAAGACAAACATAAAAGCTATCAAAATTCCAATACGACTGGCGCGCGCAGCTTCTTTTTTTTGGTTGGCACCCAATAAATGTCCCATTCTAACCGTAATTGCCTGTGCAATACTAAATATAGCACCAATCAGGATACCTAAATATTGTAAAGCAATTTGATTGGCCGCTAAAATTTCATGACCATATCGCCCTATCATCAAACTCAATACAAAGAAAAAACCAACTTCAACACAATACATCAGCCCCATGGGTAAACCCACATGAAATAGCTCAAGAATATAATATGGTTTTTCCCAATGAAAAACCTCTGATAAATATTGTCGATAAGTTTTGTGGTACAAAAAATAACATAAAAAAAATAAAAAAGTAATGATATTGCTGATGGTACACCCCCAGCCAGCACCTGAAATTCCAAGATTTGGAAAGCCAAAGCGCCCAAACATCAAAACATAATTGAAAAATATCGTCAAAGTGACTGACAACACCGTGACCGCAATCACAGCACGAGTATTTCCCAAACCAATCATGATCTCTAACAAGGCAATGATTAAAAAATTGGGTAACAACCCCCAGGCTAGTGCATGCAAATAGGGATTCGCGAGCTCAACAATGGTTTCTTTTTGGCCTAATGATAAAAAAATAGGCGCCATATTCCAAAATAAATAAAAAGTAGGAATGAATAATAAAAAACTAATAATCAATCCATCTCGAGTAATATGACAGATATCAGCATAACTTTTGGCGCCATAGTAGTGAGCGACCAATATATTAATAGAGCCCAAAATACCAAAGACAATAACCACCAGCAACCAGTTTAACCAACTGACCAAAGCGCCTGCTGCCAATGCCTTTGAACCAATATGAGCTAAAAATAATGTTTGAAAAAAATAAACCAAGCCACCAATAAGGCCAGTTAAAACCAAAGGAATTACAAGCGTCAACAAGGATTTAATGTCATTGCGATAATTAATTTTAAACATATTAATTTTTGACCTCCTCCCCATATAAAAAACAAGTATTCCCAATAAGGAAGGTTCTTGCATTACAGCAACAAAATAAAACAAACACAATGGTCTTGTCACTATGACTATATTTTGGCACCCTCATATCATTAAAGCAAGCGCCAATGCTGTGCAAATAAAAAAACAACATCTTTGGTAATCAAGGCTTAAATTCAGCTAATTCCATTATCAATATGGCAGAATACATCAATTTTTTTCTAAAACAAAAAAATAAATCAAAAAAATTAACCAACAAACCCAAAATTATGTTAAAATATTCAACACAATGAACTTTAAATGCTGATATTATGTTTGATTATGTTTATGAATGTTTGAAATATTTTTTAAATAAAATTTTAACTTTTATTAACACTTATACCGCTAGCAAAAAAAATCAAAACCAAGAAAACCCAGATTACTACAAAAATCTCATCATTGAGAATTTTAAAACTGTAGAAGGTTTTAATGATTGTGTTGTCCCTCAATTAATCGAAACCTATGAATCCGTTGGTTTCTTGCCAGTTAGAGAAGCTGACTACTTAGAACACGAAGAATTTTTTAAGGGTATAATTAAAGAATTTATCCGCCAATACAAAATCATTGAAAACCGTATCCACAATTTTGGTGGTGGCAATGGTTGGATAATGGCATTAGAAGATTTCTATTCCAAGGAAGGACGTAACATTGAATCTCATTGCCCGATGACGCTAACAGAAGCGCCCTCATTCGTATATTAAAGTAAGCATGACTTGTCTTTGATGGTTTTGAAGTCGGTGCTCATATAAGCAAATGCCTTGCCATCTTCCCAAGGCCAATTGGCCTTGGGTGACAGGAATTGATAAAGAAGTTTGAGTTAATATCGTTCGAATATGCGCTGACATGTCATCAATACCTTCCATCACATGATGAAAACGCTTATCACCATCTTGGACAATACCTGATAGCCAAGTTTCAACATCAAGCTTTACATCTGAATCAAAGTTTTCACAAATCATTAATGAAGCACTGGTGTGTTGCATGTAAAGATTTAACATCCCCTGATGCGCATCAGCTGGTAGTTTTGCTTGAATATCTGCGGTGACATCATAAATACCCCGCCCCTGACAATCAAATTGTATAATATCTTGGAATATTTTTAGCATGATTTTTTAATGGCTATCGTTCTTTCTGTAATACTTGGATTTAATGAAAAAAAGCTTTTATTGACACCGTTATTTAATAATTGAAGTGCATCTAAGAAATCATCTTGACGTATTCCCAGGTGATTTAGTGCATAATCATCTGCACCCAATTCAATTTTCTTAAAATATGTACTTAAAAACTTCATCAAAAATAGCGATAAAAGTGCAAGAGCAAGTTCTGCACCCAATCCCTGAAGCGGGCGAGAATTTCAA
>DHHZ01000097.1 GCA_002403515.1 Legionellales bacterium UBA4759
TGCTCTACCGACTGAGCTAACGACCCTAAAGAGACTGTGATCATACTGAAACAAAAATAAATTTCAAGTCTTTTTAGCTAAAAAATTCATTTTTTTGCGTTTTCAAAAAACATATCTGCCTCAGTTGCTAAAACATCATACGATTGACGATACAATTTTTCCAATAATTGCTCTTTGTACTCTTTTTCAACCACTAAAAACAACACATCCGCCCCAAAAGCACCACACCCCTTGGCGGCAAGAATAGACTTCTCTTGGCATGCTGAGAGTAAATGTTTGGTATGTTCAGCAACAAGGCCTGCATCCGATAAGCAACTGGAAAAACCTTGAAGGCCTTTCACAAACGCATCGGCATCTCGATACTCTAAACCATAAATTGTTTGCTCGGTGGTTTGTGCCATCATTTTCCAATTTGAAACCTCTAAACCTTGTTGCAGATGCTCATGGGTTTTTAATTTTTTGCCCGTGTGAATGAGAATAAAGGCGAGCTCTGAAAAAGACCAAGATAAAGATGCCAACTTTAAAGGATTAGACTCAACAATTGCGCATTCTTGAGTGGTTTGCGCTAAAACATCATAACCACTGGGTTTATTCTTGGCTTTTTTTTCTGAAAAATCCAAGTAGGTTTGATGTACATGCTCTAGATTATCAAAACCCCCAAAAATACGGTGGTATGCGATAAGAAACTCAGCACTCGAAGCGCCTAAACCACCTTTACCAGCATAAGGGTCATTTAAACCCCAATTGCATATGGACTTGGTTTTTTCCTTCCAAAATCGCGCTGCCATACAATCAGGATGAAGTGTTTTAGACGCATCGATTGAAAAACTTGGTTTTGTCAACACTAGTGCTGCAGGGCCACCTTTTAAAGCCAAGTATTCCCCCACCATAAACGTTTTTGACGGGACTAAAATATCACTCATGATTTTTGATTTTCTAAATGTTGGGTTAATAAATCTTTGGCAATCCGAATCGAAATGGGTAATTTGGCTTCAATACGCTCGAACAAAGCCTGTCGTAACCAAAGCCTTTCGGTTTCATGACCATTGACGGCAAGTAAGATATTGTCAATGTGTAAACGCATATGGCCTTGAATAATCCCAACTGATGCTAGAGCACGAATAGCTCCTAAGTTTTGTACCAAACCAACAGCTGCAACCACCCGAGCCAAATGATTCGCAGAGCTAATATTCATCATGCGTAGTGCCATTTTTGCCGTTGGGTGAAGGGCTGTGACTCCACCAACTGTGCCAACAACGATAGGTGCTGTCAGTTCACCAATGAGTTGCTTTTCATGATAACGCCAATGACTCAAAGCACTGTATTGGCCACTGGAGGCCGCATAAGCATGCATTCCAGCTTCAACTGCGCGCCAATCATTTCCTGTTGCAATTAAGACGCCATCAATACCATTCATAATGCCTTTGTTATGAGTCGCTGCCCGGTAAGGATCTGTTTCAGCAAAAATAGAGGCTTCCATAATGGCATGACCTTCTTCCTCAGATATTCCATCAAGAACAACACGAGCCGTCGTTAATTTTTGATCATTTAAGTTTGACAAAATACACAAATGTACCTTTTCTTGGGTGACGGATTCAACTGGGGCTTTTAAATATTCTAAAACTTGATTAATTAAATTAGCACCCATGGCATCACAAGGGTCCATTAAAATATGGATAACCAACATACTTTCGCCATCGGTTCTTTCTAAAGTCCGGAATTCCATGGATTGAACACCGCCACCTCGTTCAACCATACCAGGTACAACCCGTTGATTAACTTCGTCAATCCAATGATGCTGATGGGCTCGCAACTGTGACAAACAATGATTCATATCTTTGACTTTAGGAATTTGAATTTGTCCAATAATACAATTGCCTTTTTGACTGGTGGTGATTTTACCGTGTTGATTAATCCATTTTGCTGTTTTAGACAGTGCCGCAATGACAGAGGTCTCTTCAATGGCCAAAGGAATCGCATAATCTCTATCATCAATACGAAAATGAGCAGCAACACCTAAGGGCAATTGAAAATACCCCAAGGCATTCTCGATACAATGCTCAGCCAAATCTGCAGATGCTAAGCCACCTGTTTGCAAGTAATCGATATCTTGAGCCGTTAAGATACCGGCATCTGATAATTTTTCAAAACGTTCTTGACGGGATAATTTAGAAAATCCCTGCCAACTGATGGGATTTTTTTTCATAGTTCTGTCCTTTTTTTAACATCATCAAGGATTGTTGACGTAATGATTGAATATTTACACTTCCAGTACAAAACATCGCAACACTTAATTCATACTCAAAAATATTCATGACTTCTGTCACTTTCTCTGAACTTTCAAGAGCTGCAGCCAATATTGGTTTTGCCACACCAACTTGAGTGGCACCTAATGCCAATGCTTTTGCCGCATCGAGTCCATGACGAATTCCACCAGAGGCCCAAATTTCAGTTTGTAACAACATGCCACGTGCTTCTTGAATCACTGATGCAGTAGCCATGCCCCAATTGGCAAAAGTTTGTGCAGCACGGGAGCGAATCGGATCGTTTATGGCTCTCGACCCTTCAATACGTCCCCAATGGGTGCCCCCTAAACCACTGACATCAATGGCATGCACACCCATATCATTGAGCCTTTGTAATGTTTTTGCAGAAAAACCGCAACCAGTTTCTTTGACCACCACAGGAATATCCAACCCACAAATTAAGGATTCAAGAGCCTGCCACGCGCCTTTAAAATTGGTGGTACCTTCTGGTTGAATGACTTCTTGTAAAGGATTGCAATGAACAATGAATGCTTGAGCATTGAGGTTGCCCACCAATTCTTTTAATTTCGTAAGCGGCGTTTCAATCAATTGCGCCATGCCAAGATTAGCCATGACAAATACGTCTGGGAATTGTGTGCGCAATGCTTGCCATTCTTGACGCGCATGGGGATCAGTTAACTCTCGGCGTTGCGAACCAACACCCATGGCCCAGCCATTTTGCTGACAGGCCGCCAATAGATTTTTATTAATCTTTGGTGCGTGCTCGTGCCCGGCTGTCATCGAACTGACAAAAAATGGTTTACGTCGCAGTTGCCCTAAAGAATAGCTGGTTAAATCGATTTCAGAAAAATTAATATCAGGAATCGCTTCATGAACTAATTGGTAGTCATCAAAAAGATTATACGCGTCTGTTTGATGGATAGGATCGAGGGCGAGTTGAATATGATCTTTTTTACGTTGTTCAAAGTGACTAAAGTCTTCATCCATTATGAGTGGTCAATTAAAAAATAAAACCATATTTTACCACAATTCAAAAAAAAATACATGAACAAAAAACAAATAGGTTATAAAAAAAACAGTTTCAAATATCCGGCGCCAGGAAGTACTTTTTTTTCAACAAGACATCCTCTATCATAACAACAAAGAGGATGATAACATTTCCCTTATGACAATATCGATTCCACCCACCATCACATTTAATCCTGATAAAAATGTCTTTGAGCTCAATGGCTCCTGGACGATTCAAACTATTTCGGCGATTGTGTGGCCTGACATTAAAAAATACCCGTTTAAAATCGTTTTAGACGGTTCCCAAATTCAAAAAATGGACAGCGCTGGTGCTTATGCAATTATTGAATTTAGAAAGCAATTACACCAACAACACCTCGAAAGCGAGCTGATTGGTCTTTGTGATGAAAAAAGTCAACTTTATACTCTGATTGCTAAAAAGCTTCCCGAAGAGGCTAAAAATGAAAAACCAGAAGAGAAAAAGCCTCTCTTTGAAAGAGTTGGCCGAGAAGCATACCAAAAATACTTACAATTTATTGGTCTTTTAACTTTGGTGGGCGATTTGTTGCTCACCATAAAAAATAACTTCGGCAAATGGCCAAAGTTTCATCTAGACTATATTTTTTCAAATATTGCTCAAACAGGTATTTTTGCCCTACCGATTTTGGCGCTACTTTCTTTTTTAATTGGTGTGGTACTTGCCTATCAGATGGGACTTCAATTAGAAACCTATGGCGCCAATATTTTTATTGCTTATCTTTGTGGAATGGCCATATTTAGGGAATTTGGTCCATTGATTACCGCTATTATTGTTGCGGGTCGAACCAGCTCTGCATTCACTGCTCAATTAGGCAGTATGAAATTAAACGAAGAAATCGATGCACTAGAAACCATGGGTTTATCGCCCACAGAGTTTTTAGTCGCTCCAAAAGTCATTGGTTTAACTTTGGTTTTCCCCTTATTAATATTTTGGTCAAACTTATTTGGCATTTTAGGTGCTATGTTCATGTCTAAAATCATGCTCCACATTGGTTATCATGATTTTTTGATTCGGCTGCAAGAAAGTGTTGGCTTAAAGCAAATGATGCTTGGCTTATACAAATCGCCAGCATTCTCAGTTTTAATTGCCTTGGTGGGCTGTTTTCAAGGCTTTCAAGTGGGCAATAGTGCTGATAGTGTTGGTCATCAAACAACCAAAAGCGTGGTACAGGCTTTATTTTTAATCATCATTACCGATGCGATATATTCCATCATTTACAGCGCACTGGATCTTTAATCATGTCTGAAAATATCATTGAAATCAAAGAACTAGACAATCGCTTCGGAAAGCAATGGGTGCATCGAAAATTACAGCTGGACATCAAGAAAGGTGAAATTTTAGCCATTATTGGTGGAAGTGGTAGCGGCAAAACTACACTGATTCGCAGCGTATTGATGCTACAAGAACCAACAGCCGGCATCATTAAAGTCTTTGGGCAAAATATAAAAAACATCAGCCATGCGAATGCACAAAAAATTCGAGCACGCTGGGGCATGCTTTTCCAGCATAGTGCGCTATTTTCTGCACTGACTGTTCTTGAGAATATCATGTTTCCGATGCAAGAGCTGACTCATTTGAATGAAAAACAAATGCAAGATCTCGCTCGCTTAAAAATTGCATTGGTAGGTCTTCCCCCACATGCCGCAGATATGTATCCCGCAGAGCTTAGTGGTGGGATGCAAAGACGTGCCGCGGCAGCGCGTGCGCTCGCCATGGACCCAGAGCTCCTATTTTTAGATGAGCCAACCACAGGACTTGACCCTATCAGTGCGCGGCAATTCGATGAGTTAATTGTTTTATTGAAAAAAAGTCTAAATTTAACTATTGTCATCATTAGTCATGACATTGCATCACTTGAACGGTGTACCGACCGTGTTGCATTCATTGGTGATGGCAGGGTATTAGCGATAGAACCTATCGAACAATTGAAAAAAAATAAAAACCCTTTGATTGCGGATTATTTTAGTAAAATCTAAAAGGTGAAGAACTTTCAAACTTTTGTTACAATGTCAAAAGCTTGATGAAATATTGAATCTATTTTCAACCTATAGGAGCGCTGAGTGGAAGCGAAAACCAACTATACACTTGTTGGCTTTAGTGTCATTATACTTTTAGTCTCTCTATGCGCAGGCGCAATATGGCTTTCTTTTGGTTTTGATAAAACCAAATATCTCCATTATGTGGTTTACACCAAAGAGTCTGTCTCTGGTCTTAGTGAAGATGCTTTGGTGAAATTTAATGGTGTGAAAATTGGTTATGTTGATAATGTTTCTTTGAGTGTAGACCAACCCGGTAAAGTACGAATCCTGCTCAATATTGCCCAAGGCACACCCATTACCAAAAGCACTTATGCCACCATGATGGCCCAGGGGATTACGGGTTCTTCCTATTTAAATCTCTCTGAAGATGGCAACAATCATGACTTATTAAAAAGTACTGCTACCAATCCCATCCCTGAGATTCCTTACCACGACTCCTTTTTTTATCGCCTAGAAAAAAACTTTGATGTGATTTCAAAAGAAGTTGAAGGCATGTTCAGCCAAGAGAACTCAAAACACTTGACTGAAATTTTAGCTCATTTGGAAAATATCAGCGGTGTGATTGATGAAAACAATCAAAACATGAATGTCTTCCTCAAAGATTTGCCAAAAATCTCAACCCAACTTCGTGAAGCAATCAATGATGTCAGTGATATGAGTAATGATGTAGCACAAGCTGGACGTAACGTTACCACCACCATGAAATCTGCTCGATTTACGCTCGACAAATTCAATCAACAGGCCATCCCGCCTGCTGTGGACTTTATCAATCGACTCAATCAAATTGCCGCAACACTTGAACAAATTTCACAAGATATTGAACAAAATCCGGCCATTGTACTTCGTGGTAAGAAACCACCGACTCCAGGCCCAGGAGAATAAATATGCATAAAGTAATCACACTCATTTGTTTAATCAGTTTAACTGCCTGCTCATCGATTAAATTGCCGGTGACTGAGCAATATCAATTGACCCAATTTAGCCATAAAGTTTATAAAACCCCACATGCCTCTAAAAGCTTGTTTGTTTCTCCTCCTGAAGCATTGCGCGGTTACGATAGCACCAAAATGCATTACTCTACTCAGGCTTTTGAAGTAAAAAATTTCGCGCATCATGCATGGCTTGGCGCCCCAGCACAAATGATTCATCCTTTGCTTACACAAAGCTTACAACAAAGCGGTTACTTTAAAGCGGTGACTTCAGGAATTTACAGTGATAAAACTGATTATCGACTGGATAGCCAGTTACTGATGCTGCAGCAAAATTTTATTCAAAGACCCAGCACTTTATTTTTGGTCATGAAAATTGTTCTCAACGATGTAAAAAACAACACTGTTGTTGCATCGAAAATTTTACAATACAAAATTCCTTGCCCTTCTGATTCTCCATATGGTGGCGTATTAGCTGCCAATAAAGCTGTTAGACTCTTCACTGAAGATACGGTAAAATTTGTATCCCAAAACATTGATTAAATAGAAAAAACTAAAATGAAAGGATTTCGTTGGCTAGTCATGGGCTTTATTTTCTTTGCCTATATTTTAAATTTCATGGATAGATCTGCACTATCCTATGTCATTGGACCATTGCAAAAAGAATTTGGGCTCAATAACCAAGACTTTGGTTTGCTGTATGCCGCATTTGGTTTCAGTTATCTTTTCATGACTATCATTGGCGGCTTATTGGTAGACCGCTTTGGCTCTCATCGAATGTTAAGTTTTTTTGCCGCCTTGTGGTCTATTGTCAGCGGCTCAATGGCCATCGCCACCGGTTTTTTTTCTGTATTAGTCATACGAATTGCTTTAGGTTTTGCAGAAGGTCCTGCTTTTCCAGCATTGACCAGAGTATCTGCTGACTGGCTACCCACGTCTGAAAGAGCTAGAGCTTTAGCAATTAGTTTGGCAGCAATTCCTTTGGCTTCAGTGATTGGTGCGCCCTTCATATCATCCTTGGTATTGTTATTTAATTGGAAAATCATGTTCATAACCCTTGGGGTAATGGGTTTGATTTGGTCAATCTTGTGGTACTTCATCTTTACCGATACCCCAGAGCAATCTCCCTATGTCACAACCCAAGAATTGCAATTGATTCAACAAGACCAAACACCTACATCCAAAGGGACCAGGCTCAAGGTTTTTTTACAATACCTTGCGCATCAGCAACAGCTCATAACAGCCTATTTGGCTTATTTTAGTTTGGGTTATTTGTTATCGTTTTCTGTTTCATGGTGGCCAGGCTTTCTTAATCAAACCTTCCATCTTCACCTTAAACAAATTGGTTGGTTGTTATGTATTCCATGGTTGTGTGTAACCATTGGCATTTTGGCCGGTGGCGCAATTTCAGACAAAATTTGGAAACGAACACTATGCATTGTGCAAGCTCGTTTTAATTTAATTATTTGCTGTAACATCGCATGCGCATTGGCCTTTATTCCGCTTATTCTCACTCACAACCTTTTAATTGCTTTGATTAGTATTTCATTGGGAATGACCTTAGGGTTGATGCCGATTGCCCCCTTTTATGCCATCAACAGCGACTTGGCCAAAAAATACGCCGGCACCAGTCAAGGTTTCATGTCCAGTTGTCTGGGTATTGCAAGTTTTATTGCGCCAGCTTTGACAGGCTACCTCAGTCAACGCTCCGGTAATTTTAATCAAGCAATACTGGTTATCATTGCCTTGATGTTATTATCTGCACTGGTGCTTCACTTCGAAAAAAACAAAAAATCGAGCCAAACCATTTAAAATGGATGAAACATAAGGGTTTTTTTAAGATTTTTTTATCAAAAGCTTATTTTTTTTGGTAATCAAGTAGCATTTGACGGCAAAAATATATACAATTATGCAAGAAAAACATTCACGAATTATTAAGTTCATAAAAATAATCAAGGAGCAATACAAAAATGTTGTGGTTAAAATCAGCTAAATTTCCAGCTTTAGCAGCTGGTGCTTTGTTATTAGTTGCTTGTGCTAAGACCCCTGGCTCACATGATGCCTCTGGTTTATCTGCACAGGGCTTGGGTGGAATGGAACACTTTGCAGGTCAAGAACCTGGTGAAATGTACACCACAAAAGCGCCTCATAACCAAATTTATTTATTTTCTTATGACGACAGCAACTTGAGTGAAAAATACATGCCTTCATTAGAAGCACAAGGTCGTTATTTAAAAAGCCACAGCAATGCCAAAGTATTAATTGCTGGACACACTGACGAACGTGGTAGCCGTGAATATAACATCGCTTTAGGTGAGCGTCGTGCAAATACTGTTAGCGAAGTATTGCGTATGATGGGTGTATCTTCTCGCCAAATGCGTGTGGTAAGCTATGGTAAAGAAAGACCTGCTAACTTAGGACATGACGAAGCATCACACATGCAAAATCGTCGCGTAGAATTTACTTATGAAGCAACACAATAAGCTTAAATTCTCTGTAAGTTAGTCTTTCATTTATACCTTATCCACCCTAAAATACTATATTTAGGGTGGATTTGTTTTTTGATGAGTTCTAATCAACTTAACGGAGGATGTATCGTTTTTTTCTATAAAAACGATATGATAACAACATGAAAAGCATTCAAATTCTTTTTTTAATCACTATAGGTTTTTTTTGTGGGCCTTTGGCGATAGCAAGCGCGCCTGTTGTAGATGAAAGTGAGAATTACGCCAATAACAACAATTATCAAAGTAATGATATGCAACCCTTGGCGCATGATGACACCCAATCCTCTTACTTTGGTGATGCCCCACAAGCGCAATCGTCTAATAACAATGGCGATATAGCAAAATTACTCAATCAAATCCAAGACTTACAACAAACCGTACAAGAATTAAGAGGTCAATTGGATACCCAACGTCATGCCATGGATGCTCTCAAAGACCAACAGCTGACACTCTATAAAGATTTAGATACTCGTATTTCTGGTTTACAAGTACCGCCAAAAAACGCCATATCCAAAATCAATAAACCGGAATCAGCAGTCATTCCTGCTGAAAAAACAGCGGACATGCCAGAACCCAAAATTAACGTCACCCAAAAAACATCCAACAATCCAGCCGATGAGCAAATTAGCTATATGGCAGCTTACAGTCTGGTTGAAAAGAAACAATATTCAAAAGCAGAACTTGCTCTGCAAGACTTTATAAAAAATTACCCCAACAGTGGTTACACACCAAATGCTGAATACTGGCTCGGTGAACTGTTTTTACAAGATAAAGATTATTCTCGGGCGTTAGCGCATTTTGAAAATGTTGTTAACAATTATCCATCATCTAATAAATCGGCAGCCTCGATGTACAAGTTAGGTGTCACTTTAGTTGCCAACGGACAAGTCTCGGAAGCTAAAGCACGCTTTAACGAAGTACTGCAAAAATATCCAGATTCAGATGCTGCCCAATTAGCTGCAAATCAATTAAAAGTGTTATGACTGTCTTACGTTTAACTGAAATTTTTTATTCTTTACAAGGGGAATCCAATACCACTGGTTGGCCGACCATATTTGTGCGATTGACCGGTTGCCCCTTGCGTTGTCAATATTGTGATACAGCCTATGCATTTAAAGGCGGTGAAAAAAAGTCTTTTGATGACATCTACCAGGCACTGCAAAAATACCCCTGCAAACGTATCTGCGTCACAGGTGGGGAGCCACTTGCCCAGGCGGACTGTTACCCATTTTTGACCTTCCTGGCCGATAAAGGCTACCAAATTTCTTTGGAAACCAGTGGTGCCAGAACGCTTGAAAATATTGACCCAAGAATTACCGTGGTCATGGATTTAAAAACACCAGACTCCAAAGAAGAAAAAAGAAATTTATATGAAAACATTCCATTGCTTAAATCAGGCGATCAAGTAAAATTTGTTATCTGCAGTCGAAACGACTTTGAATGGTCAAAAAATGTATTAAAAAATTACGATTTCCCTGCGGGCGTCGATATATTATTTTCACCCAGCTGGCAAGAGGTCAAACCTCAGGAATTGGCCCAATGGATTTTAGATGATGAACTTCAGGTTCGTTTTCAAATTCAATTGCATAAAATCCTATGGCAAGATTGCCCTGGCCGCTAGATAACTCTGTCAACGGAGGACTAAATGAAATATTGGTTTGCTGAGGCTCCATCAAATATTGCCTTAATCAAATACATGGGAAAAACAAACGCTGATTTAAATTTACCTGCGAACCCATCGCTTTCTTATACATTACCAAAACTCAAAAGTTTTGTGGAACTAAGACCTTTTTCTGGCAGTCATGATTATTGGGAACCTCTGGAAATACCAGGATTTAAACCTTTTAATATGTCATCAAAAAGCCAAGAGCGTTTTATTAATCATTTTAAAATGCTCAAAGAGTATTTTAATTATTCGGGGCATTTTGTTATTCGTTCAACCAATAACTTCCCCTTAGGCAGTGGATTGGCGAGTTCTGCATCCAGTTTTGCGGCATTAACCAAATGTGCATGTACTGCACTAAGTGAACTGACCAATCAGCCACTACCCGATGAATCTACTCAAGCACAATTGAGTCGGCTGGGATCTGGCTCTTCATGTCGTTCTTTTTTTTCGCCCTGGGCATTGTGGGACAATGATCAATGTGACAAGATTATACTCCCTTATGATGATTTAATTCATCATGTGGTCATCATCAGCGAAAAAGAAAAAGAAATCTCATCAAAGCATGCGCACCAAGCCGTGCAAACAAGCCCGCTTTATCAATTTCGAACTGCACGCGCAAGAGACCGCCTCAAAGCATTAATCGAAGCCTTCAATAACTCTGATTGGCAAAAAGCTTATGAAATTTGTTGGGATGAATTCATGGATATGCATGAACTCTTTACCACCTGTAATCACCCTTTTAACTATATCACCCCAGATAGTCAGAAAGTTTTGAATCACTTACAAGATTTCTGGAAAGCTCATCAAGATGGGCCTATTGTGACCATGGATGCCGGCCCCAACATTCATTTATTGTTTAGAAAAGACCAAGCTGAAATTGCAAAAGCCTTTATCAAAGAATATGTTGTGAATCAGTTCGATTATATATGATTTTTTTTACCCAAACTTTTGGAAAATGGATATTAAGTGGCGAGCATGCTGTTTTAAGAGGACAGCCTGCTTTGGTATTTCCTCTCGGAAATTATCCACTGAATTTTCATTATCGTTGTGATTCTGAGAGTCTTCGTATTGAAGGCGATAACCAGGTTATCCCTGTTATTCAAAAAATTTGGGAGCTTGCTTGGCAACTCTTACAAAAAAAAACCATGGGTGGTCACATAGAATTTCACTCGACAATTCCTATTGGACAAGGAATGGGCGCATCGGCAGCACTTTGCTTGGCTGTTGCGCGTTGTGTAAGCGCCCTGGAGGAAACCCCTGAAAAAATTTTTTCTCTGGCCAAGTCCCTTGAACACCATTTCCATCATCAAAGCAGTGGTCTTGATATCATAGGGGCAGGCAGTCAAAACGGCACTTGGTTTCAAGCCGGACAAACTCGTTCCATCGAACTTTCTTGGCAGCCCTCTTGGCGCCTGACCCCAACACATACTGTAGGTTCCACAACCCATGCGGTCACTCAAGTTCAAGGGCTACAGCAAACAAATCTCACAAAAGCTAAAGACCTAGATTTAAAAATGGCTGAAAGTGTTGCGATGTGTCTTGAGGCACTTGAAACACCTTATCATGAAATTCATTCACTCAACAAACTCACCCATGGCATGGAATTGGCAAACGCGTGTTTTAAAGAATGGGGGCTCATCACACCCGCCATGGAGATAGTGGCACATAGATTGTATCAACAAGGCGCTCTTGCTGTTAAACCAACAGGCTCTGGTGGTGGAGGGTTTTTATTAAGTTTATGGCAAAATCCTCCACCAAACATTCAAAGTGATGAAATCGCTATTATTCTACCAAGCGATAAAAAATCTCATCCGATTTAACCATGCCCAAATCAGTGCGCGCTTTTTCTTCTAAAGCTTGATCGCCTGATTTAAGCTCTTTGATATCAGCTGATAAAGCAAGATTTCTAGCACGTAATTTTTCATTAAGCGCATCTTGCTCTTGATTTTTTTGTTGCAAAGCCATCCATTCTTTTACATTTCCGTCACCAAGCCACAATTTATATTGCAACCCAATCAATGCTAAAATTAAAATGACCCACATCGCGCGCATACATTTGTCCTATTTTTCAAAAGCCTGAAATATCCCTGATCCAGCATAAGGAATTGATTGTTGTTCCGCAATTCTTAAAAGCTGATTATATTTGCAAATTCTATCAGTTCGACACAAAGAGCCTGTTTTAATTTGACCACAACCTGTTGCAACTGCCAAATCTGCAATAAAATGATCTTCTGTTTCACCGGATCGGTGGGAAACTATCGAATGATAACCATGTTTTTTTGCCAAATGCATGGTATCGAGGGTTTCTGTTAAGGTGCCAATTTGATTGAGTTTAATTAAAATGGCATTGGCTACACCTTTTTCGATGCCTTCAGCAAAACGTTTGGTGTTGGTAACAAACAAATCATCACCCACCAATTGGATTTTCTTCCCCAAGACATCTGTAAGTTTTTTCCAACCTTGCCAATCGGTTTCAGCCAAACCATCTTCAATGCTCATGATGGGATAATCAGCGACCATTTTTGTATAATAGGCTATCAACTCATCCACACTAAAATGCTGCGCTGTTTTAGGCAATACATACTGACCATCACGATACCATTCAGAAGCAGCAACATCTAACGCCAAACAAACATCTCGTCCAGCTTTTAAGCCCGTCATGTCAATTGCTTGCATGATATAATCAAGCGCTTGATGGTGTGATGATAAATCTGGTGCAAATCCACCCTCATCACCCACAGCAGTACTCAAGCCTTGTTTTTGTAAAATCTTTTTTAAATGCGTCACAATGCCATATCCCATTTCCAGGGCTTGTGCAAAATTCTCAGCACCAATGGGCATGACCATAAACTCTTGAATATCCAATTGGTTATTAGCATGGGCCCCACCATTTAAAATATTCATCAATGGCACAGGCATTTTATAGTCGTGTCCATCTAAGGTGGTATACAAGGGTTTGTCCAAGCTTATAGCTCTCGCTCGCGCTACTGCTAATGAAACTGCTAAGATTGCATTTGCACCCAGTTTAGATTTATCGGCTGTACCATCTAAAGCTATTAAAGTCTCATCAATGAAACGTTGACTATCAATAGATTGACCGATTAAAGCCTCTTGGATAGGACCTAGTACATTTTGAATGGCCTGATAAACACTTTTGCCCATGTATGCATTTGGATTCTTATCACGCAATTCCAAAGCTTCAAATTGTCCAGTTGAGGCGCCAGATGGAACACTTGCCGTTGCTATGACACCGCTCGTTAAAATAACATCCACCTCAACAGTTGGCTGTCCTCTTGAATCTAATATTTGTCTGGCTTTCAGTTGTTTAATTTGCATGTTTCACCCAATTTTATGAATTGAGACAATATTAAACCGAATTTAATAGACACGCCATAGTTAAATCAAAAAGTAGGATTTGGCATAGATTGACTCATAATCCTCTCCTCGTTTGACCCTTTCCAAAAATCCAAGCCTAAAATAAATGAGGCGCTACCAGCAAAAAAACTAGACAAAGAAGAAATGATTGGCAAGGCGATGGTCGGCAGTAGCACCAACTGGTTTAATACCAAGGAATTAAGTAACAATGATACCCCGGCATAGGTTAATGCAGCATTCACAAAAGCATTGGTTGCAACACAAATCAAACCTAAGTTTTTTTGTGGGTTATTGTTCATTGTGGCCCAGTTGTTCCAAAAATCTCCGCAAAATGATGCAAGATAGTAATCATAAAAATAGAATTCGGTAAATGCCCCAAAACTAAAAGCAATCAACGCACCAATTAAAAAAGCATTTGCAGCTGTAAAATTTATCATCATCAACGATTGTGCAAGACTTAAAGTAAACAATAAACTTAAAGCAATGACATTTCCAATTGCAATCACATGGCCAATCCACTGACCTAGCCATTGCTCTGTGGTCAATGATTGCTGTGGCTTGAAACTGCTAAACCAAGTTTCAACTTCTTGAATAGTCATAATGGCTGCTACAAAAACACCTGCAAGGATAGATAAAGCTGCGAAAGGTCCTTCCATTGCAAAGGTAAAGGCCATCAATCCAAATAAAATACCGGTTACAACAAAAATTCCAATACCTGCATAATAGCACTTTTTCTGGGTATCAGATAAAGCGAACGTATCATCACTGCCATTAAAAAATTTATTCAATAAATCAACATTAATCAAAAAATTAACCCAGCCACTGCATAAGACACCAGCCCCAAAAGCAATAAGATTGATAACATTATCCAATAATTTACTTGCGGGAAAAAAATTTGAACTCATCTCTTTTAAAAAATACACCACAGCTGGGTAGTTCTGCATGGCTACTCCCATCGCCCCAAATCCGGCCAAAAGGTGGGCGATATCCACACTTTCAAATAAATCTTGTTGTATCATTTGAGTCTCCTCATCAAGTCATGATTCATAATTATGAATAATTATTTATTATAATAGTATAATTATTCAAACAATGCAACCCAAGCGCTCTTGAAAATTAGTCCAACAGTTATGCTATAATTTATCACTTATCAAAAATGCTCCGTGAGGCGCTCATGACTACTGAAACTTCATTAATAAGAACCATTCTTTTAGAAGGCAAAGCTCATACTCAGTCTGAAATCCAGCAAGCCTTACAAAAACAAGGGATAACTTGCAGTCAACCAAAAATTTCACGCTTACTTCATCAAATTGGCGCTGTAAAAATTGTAGACCCTCATGGCAAAACACAATATCGTCTTCCTCATGAAACAGGCCTTATTCATGAGTTAAGCTCGCCAAAAGAAAAAGAATTTATTAAACTGTGGGTACTTGGCATCGAATCTAACGAAACCATGATTGTGATTCATACCACACCTGGCTCTGCTGCTATGGTCGCACGCATCATTGATTTAAATCGTCTTGCTTTGAATGTGCTGGGAACCATTGCCGGTGATGACACCATCTTTGTTATACCTCAGAGTATTTCTGAAATTCAAAAGACAAAAACCGCTATTACCCATTTATTACAACTTTAAACTTTGCTTAATCATTCTCTCAAAAAAATTTGTAAACAGTTTTTAAACAAACTATAATTTTTTTTTATATTTTACCGAGGAATCATTTATGCCTTCTTTTGATATTGTCTGCGAACTTGATCAAGTCAATCTTCGCCATGTGGTCGATAACACCCAACGTGAAGTTTCTAATCGTTTTGATTTTAAAGGAATTACTGCAACTTCTGAATTAAAAGAAAAGACTGTCACTTTAACCACTGAATCTGAATTCCAAGTGCAACAGATGGAGGGCGTATTTCGGGCGCAATGTGCACGTCTTCATTTAAATTTAACCGGCGTAGAGTTTCCAGAAGAACCGGACCACTCAGGCAAGTTTTACTCACTAAAAATTGAATTTAAAGAAGGAATTGATCAAGATTGTGCAAAGCAAATCACAAAATTTTTAAAAGAAAGTAAATTAAAAATTCAAAGCAGTATTCAAGGTGATAAGGTACGAATTACAGGGAAAAGTCGCGACGATCTTCAATCTACGATTGCCCTATTAAAACAACAAGAATTTGATAGACCATTACAATTTAATAATTTCCGAGATTAAAAAACTTGCGCATAGCGCAAGTTTTTATATTAACTCTATATTGGCATCGCCAATTTTTTCCCACAAACCAAATCGTTGTAGACGTTTTTGAATTAAAGTGTTTACACCGATTACTTTGACATGGATATCTTTTTGTTGCCATTGCATAATAAACTTTTCCAATAATTTAAGCGCGGTAATATCCATCATAGGGACCCAACCAAATTCGATGACCACTTGTTTAACTGGGCGTTGATGCGCTTCTATAGCTTGTTCAAGACGCTCAATTGCACCGAAAAAGACAGGACCTTGTAAGCGAAATTTTACTATACCTTGGGTCTCTTCAAGATTATCTTCACTCATCTCTTGCAAATGATGCAATTCAACATCCAAGCTTTTAGACATTTTAAAGAAAAAATATAAAATTGCTAACAATACACCAATTTGTACTGCAAAAACCAAATCCACAGTCACGGTTAGGAAAAATGTCACCAACATTATTAAAACATCACTTTTAGGCGCTGTTTTAAACATTTGAATACAATGAGGCAGTTCTGACATGTTCCAACAAACAACAAACAAAACCGAAGCCAATACAGCCAAAGGAATATGACTGGCCAAAGGTGCTAGAAACAAAAGTATAGCAACTAAAGTTAAGCCATGCATGACTCCTGCAATTGGATTGGTACCACCATTTCGAATATTGGTAGCTGTTCTTGCAATAGCGCCTGTCGCCGCAAACCCATTGAATAAAGGCGCCAAGAGATTGGCAAGACCTTGGCCAATTAACTCTTGGTTAGCATCATGGCGCTGATTGGTCATACCATCTGCAACCACCGCAGACAACAATGATTCAATAGCACCCAATAATGCAATAGAAAATGCTGGACCAATTAATGTGACACACTGAGCCCATGTCCAATTGGGCCATTGTAAAGTAGGTAAGCCACTTGGGATACCACCATATGCTTTACCTATGGTCATCACCGTTGGCATTTTAAGAAAATATTGAATGAGTGTGACAACCAGTAATGCAATTAAGGTGCCAGGAACTTTTTTCAACCCTGGGAGCTTAGGGGCAAATAATGTTAATAAAAGACCTAAACCTGCCAAAAGCGAAGTTGGTAAATCGATTTGGGGGAATGCTTGTAGTGTGTGCCATAATTTTTCATGAAAATGATGACCGCTAACCGCAGGTAACCCAAAAAATGCCGGCCACTGACCGACCCATATAACGAGCGCGACACCCGCGGTAAACCCAAGAATCACCGGATAGGGAATAAATCGCATGACAGCGCCCAGTCGCAATAGCCCCATCAAAATAAGCATTCCACCCGCCATTAAGGTTGCCAATTGCAACCCCGCCATGCCATATTGTGCGGTGATTCCAGATAAAATAACAATAAAAGCACCGGTTGGTCCGGCAATTTGCACACGACTACCGCCGAATAAAGAGACAATAATCCCGGCGACGATTGCTGTATAGATACCTTGTTCAGGCTTTGCGCCAGAGGCGATTGCAAATGCCATTGCTAAAGGTAATGCCACTATCCCAACAATTGCGCCAGCTATGATATTTGAGAGCCAGGTTTTTTTACCCATAAGGCCACCTCGATAACACGCTTTTAACATCTTCATATTATCTCCTTAAAAAAACACCCTTATTGTAACATAAATTGACTGCGAATTCGAATATGTGTTTTAATATCAGGCATTCGGAACAAATTTGATCAAATCATCCATGAGTGACATATTTATAGAACATCCTGATTTAGAATTGGGAAAACATTCAGCTTATGAGCATCATTACAATCCAGATAAACTCTTTCCGATTCGTCGAGATGAAAAAAGACTAGAGATTGGCGTCAATCCTCAAGTTTTACCTTTTTATGGCTTTGATTTATGGAATCATTATGAAGTCTCTTGGCTTAATGATAAAGGCAAGCCCATGGTTGGGATTGCAGAGATTATTTACGATTGCCACTCCCCTTGCATCATCGAATCCAAATCCATGAAATTGTATTTTAATACATTTAATCAAACACATATAGAAAATTTTCAATCATTAATTCACATGATTGAAAAAGACCTTACTGCAGCTATTCAACATCCTGTAAAAGTCCATATCTACACCCCAGATGATACCAGTTACTTGCAAAATACTGCGCAATTTTCTGGAACACTGATTGATAATCTGGATGTGGTTTGCAATGAATATGTGGTGAATCCAAAGTTGCTCATGACTGAAGAAACTCAGGTGCAAGAAACCTTGGTTTCCAATTTACTTAAATCCAATTGTTTGGTGACTTATCAACCTGACTGGGGTAGTGTACAAATAGCTTATCGTGGCAAAAAAATTAATCATGAAAGTTTATTAAAATACTTGGTATCTTTTAGAAATCACAATGAGTTTCACGAGCAATGCATTGAACGCATCTTTGTGGATATCATGCAACATTGTCATCCCGAATCACTCACGGTGTACGGGCGTTATACAAGACGTGGCGGCGTGGATATCAATCCAATCCGCTCTACAGAAAAAAATATTAATATTCCTAGATTGCGACTCATTCGACAATAAACTTAAGGGGTGGCAAAATGCCATCCTGTCTCAATGGAGAGTTGCTCAAGCATGATTTCTCCACGAATGCTATTGCCTTTGGTGTTCACGCGTGGACTTAATACCACAATACCTGCTTTACCTGGCATCACTGCGATAGTATAACCCGATACACCACTTTTAGCAGGCAGGCCTGTTCGCACCATGTGAGTGCCGGTCTCATCATACAATCCACAAGTTGCCATAATAGACAGTATAATTTGACTTGTTTTTAAAGAAATAACTTGTTCTTGAGTTACTGGGTCTTTACCACCATTGGCAAGTAAGCTTGGCAAATACAGCATTTGTTCTAGGCTTGCTTCATAGGAGCACAAACTAAAATACAAATCCAATGTTTCTGTCACAGAATTTCCCAGATTTTGCCGACTCAACAAAAGATATGCCAAGGCTCGATTTCTATCACCTGTTCGTTTTTCGGAGGCAAATACCAAAGGATTAATACTCAACCTTTGATTAAACAATGTTTGTGTCCAACGCTCTAGCCAGGCAAACTGTTGCTCAACCATGCCAGGTATTCTTGAACATAATGCAATTGCACCTGCATTGAGCATTGGATTTGATGGTTTTGGCCCAAAACGCTCTAAACGCGTAATTGAAGCAAAATCATCGCCCGATGGTTCTACTTTCACCCATTCTAAAACCTGCTCAACACCATATTCTTCTAAGAGGCCAATCAATGGAATTAATTTACCGGTGGATTGTAAGGTAATTGATGAGCAAGGCATATTAGAGAAAGATTGAATATTACCATTGAGCTCTTGCACAGCAATTGCCGTTAGGTTTTTATCAACATTTGCAAGTTCTGGGATGTAATTAGCCGTATCGCCTTCATCACTGTGCTCAGCAACATTTACAATTCTTTTTAATAAATCTTTGGTAATTATCATGGATGTCCATTAAATAAAGCTATAGTTTTATTTTAGCACATATAAAGTTTCTAGCCCAAATAAAATAAATTTTGCACGCAAGAATACTCTTTGATGACAATATCAATAACATGAATAACGCATAGTTGTAGGAATTAAAAAGCAAACCAAACTGGTATCATCTGCTAAAATATTGGGAAATAATTATTCTGATTTAAAAATTTTTAAAATATCATCCATAAATATTCTTGGTACCAATAAGCCAATACCAATTGCCAAAAAAATCAACATCGACATGATGCCTTGATAAAGCGTATCACTCAATAAAACAAATGTTACTTGATTGTTTTGGGTCAATTGTATAAATCCACTGGCCATTCTAAACAAATACACTCCGGGAATCATCGAGACAACTGCAGCAAAACCGCCAGCTGCAAACGGCAAATATTTACGATGTGAAATCCAGGTTAATATGACGCCTACAAAAAGACCAGCTAAAAAGGTTCCACCAACTACACTGAAATCAAAATTTGCTATCGCTTCCCATCGAAGAGCGTGCGCAATCATTCCCACCAAAGCAGGTAAAAAAATTAATTTCAAAGGCATAGAGAAAAAAATACAATAAGACATCACTGCAAAGCAGGCTGCGATAATATCGCTTGATAGAGGTGCCAATACTGTGCTTTTAGCCGCCACAGATAAAGTGCCACCTAAGACACTAAGACCAATCAATAAGCCTGTAATAATTGCAAGGCATACCAACGTCGCATAAATAATTCGACAAAACCCTAAGTCCATTCGAGCTCTTATCAAATCTAAAAAACCATTTAAAAAGTGTGGGCCAGGAATAAGAACCATACAAGGACAAACAGCAATTAAATACAAAGCATTGTTATGGTGCATGAGAATTGCTCCCAAAAGGCCAGCAATCAATGCCGCATAAAAAGGTTGCACAAATAAATTAGAACTTATTTTTGCCAAATAACGTCGACAAAAACCTCCCAAGCTTGCAATGATAAAAATATATAAAGCGCCAATCCAATAATTTAATCCGAAAATAACGCCTAATGCGACTTGTAGTGCACCCCTAAAAAAC
>DHHZ01000096.1 GCA_002403515.1 Legionellales bacterium UBA4759
GGCTAATTAACCGCTTACAATAGGAAGATGACGCCCTGAAAAAAAAGTAAAATTGACCAGCTGATAAGCAATTTTTGCGACAGGATTAATATTAAAGTTTTGATCTTTTAACACACACAAACCATGAAAATTAAGTAATTTGAAAAATTATACCACAAAATCCGCCAAACAAGAAATTGTGAATATGTTATAAAATATACATATAATCAATGATCTGATTATAAAAATAATCAGATCGAAGGGAAGAGGGTATATCAAGACTCTATTTTTACTATTCTTCGATATATTGGGCAGGGCTTCCAATCCAATGCGTATTCGAAGCTAAGATTTCACCTTTCATCAGCAAAGATTTGTCTCCAAGAGAAGCGCCTTTTTCCATGATTGTGTCATACAGTAGAAAAGAACTAATGCCTATTTCACAATCATCCTCAATAATTAAATGGGATGTTTTATAGATCCTATCTTCAAATAGATGGCATTGAAGTGTTGTCGAATCATCGATGGAAACATTGGAGCCAATTTTAATTAAATCAAATTCTGAAAATGACTCTGTGTTAATGTAGGTTTTCTTTCCAATTTTGGCCCCCAAACCTCGTAAGAAAGTATTGAAAAATACACTGCCTATAAAAAAGTCTCCAAACAAATGTGTGATAAAAGTAATGAATATATACTCAATCATATCATATTTCCAAATATAACTACTCCATAAAGGTTTTATCACAGGTTTTAATCGACCAACGACAAGCCATTTTAGGATAATAAAGCACCCAACAGCACCAAAAATAATTACCAGTTCAAGCATAGGTACATAAAAAAATGTTTTTATCATTGTATATTTTTGATAACAATATTGAGTAACTTCATACCCAATTAAACCAGTAAGGAGAATAAAAAATGTTGGTAAAATAATACGCAAGGTTTCGATCATCATTCTCAGTAATATTAATTTTTTACTAGGTCGAATGGTTAAACTTTCGGGTAAATCTTTAAATTCTTGCCTTACAGGAAGATTAATTGGTGGAATCCCAACCCAACTTGTTTTGTTATTTTGAGCTTGATGATTATCTGGTGTGATAGATGAAACACCAATTAATGTTTCTTCGCCAATAATTTCAGCACTACGAATATAAGATTTATTTCCTATAAAACAATTTCTTCTTAATAACAAAGTATTAAAAAAAACCGATCCATTGTAAAAAATTGGCCAATTCAACGCAGGATATGAAGCTACAAAAGCATCATTTTTAATATCTATTAATTCGATGGGCGCAAATAAAAAACCGCCAATTTCACAGTTTTTACCAATTTTCATGCCAAAAAATTTTAAAAGGTATTGTGCAAATATTGTATCCGACAATATCGTAACTTGAGGATTTGCCAATAAAGATGCATCCCACCAATATTTGATATATTCCAAGGAATTATGGTGGTAGTTTCCTTTTTTGAGCTTTTGATAAGTGCTGCACAATGCTAATTTTATAATGCCATATTGAATGATCATGCCCAATAAACAAGATATGGGGATACAAATTGCGATAGCAAATAACAGTGAGTAATGCTCAATAAAGTAAAAAGAACAAACAAATGCGAATAAAGTGCCTATGCTTGAAATCATCGAATTACAAATCATTAAAACATAGCTTAGAATAAACATTAAACCTGTTGATAAACTTTTATTTTTAGGTTTTGATGAAAAATTTGATTGTAATTTTTGATTAGCTCGCTTATTTGGTTTTGCAGGCACACCAGAATAAAACTCACCCGATGATATGGTGGATGATTCTTCCAAAGAAGCCATTTCATCTAAAAAACTGTTATCTTGCATAGTTGTATGAGGCTTTAAAAGGGAGCGATTACCAATAAAACAATTTTGCCCAATAGCAACCGGGCCTATATGAATAAAACCATTTCTAACATATTGAGTACAAATTTGAGCCTCCATACCCACACTAGAATTATCGCCAATATTCAGCAAATCATAGTCAAAGTAACGTTTTTTTGTTGACACTTTACCAAAAAATACATTTTTTCCAATTTTAGCGCCCATGGCTCTAAGATAGAAATTTATTAAAGGTGTGCCATAAAAGTTTTGTAAATATATGAAGTTTTTTTCAATACAATTAAATAACCAGAGTCGAAAATGATACAGCCCCCAAAGCGGATATTTGCCTGGTTTAACTTTTCCCAGCAATAACCATTTAATTGCAATCATCAAAAACGATACCATTAAAGGGTATGACAATATAAAACTAGCGATGGTAGCGCCTTGTTTTATATCGGACATATTGCTTTTGTATAAATGCATCCATAATAAAAGAACAGGCCAAATATGAATTGAGTAACTGAATAACGCTCCAAAAAAATGACCTAATGCAGATAAATTATAGGAAAAATTTGATGGTTTGTGTTTTGGAGTATTTTTATAATTATTTTGTGTTTTTTTCCCATTGTACATTTTAAAATGCTTTGCGAGTGATGAAATTGTGGGGTGTTTATATAAATCTTTGATGGATAAATGTGCAAAACCTTGATGTTTTCTTAATTTCGAGATTACTTGTGCTGCAAGTAAGGAATGGCCGCCCAAATCAAAGAAAAAATGGTGATGGGTTGAGATTTCTTTATTAAAAATTTCAGACCAAATATCGACCATGAGCTGCTCTGTTGAGTTTTCTGATGCGATAATCGTGTCATTAGTATGTAGTTTAAAATTGGGCTTGGGTAACGCTTTTTTATTGATTTTGCCACTAGTTAATACTGGAAATTTATCTATTCTTTCAAAATGAGAAGGTAGCATATAGGAAGGTAGTTTTTGCTGTAGAAAGCTTGAAATCTCAGAAGAATCAATGTGATTGTCTTTTTTTTCTAGTTCGTAGAATGCAATAAGCGTCGGCGTAGGTTCTTCAATCATTTGTACTACAGTATTGACAATTCCTGGTATTTCGCAAATTCTAGCTTCAATTTCATTGAGTTCTATACGAAAACCTCTTAATTTAACTTGTTCATCAATACGTCCTAAAAATTGAATTTGATTATTGGCGTTTAATTTTACTTTATCACCCGTACGATAGATTTTTTGTTTAGGGTCTGCTGGGTGCGGAATAAATTTTTGTTGATTAAGTTCTGGAAGATTAATATAACCTTTGGATATAGCGTTACCACCTATACAAAGTTCCCCAGCTTCATCGTGAGATATCACCTCTAGATTTTCATTGATAATATATGTCTCATAACCCGGTAATGCTTGACCAATGGTAATATCTTTATTGACTTCCAATTTTGCAATTGTACTGACGACTGTGGCTTCTGTCGGACCATAGGTGTTAAAAATAGCACGGTGTGGCGAAAACCAATCTTTAATTTGTTGGAAATGACATACTTCACCACCTAATAAAAGTAATCGAATACTGGAAACTTTTTTGTCAATCAATGGAAGCAATGATGGAACGGTACTTAAAACTGTGATTTCATTGTCTTTAAGAAAATCACCTAATCCGACGCCTGAGCGAATATCATCTGAAAGACAAGGTACCAGGGTTGCACCATGTGCAAACGCCATCCATATCTCTTCCATGGAAGCATCAAAAGATAAAGAAAATCCCTGATAGATTCTATCAGTGTTTTTTATTTCATAAGTTTTAGATGCAGCATCGACATAATGACAGATATTTTGATGAGAAATTAATACACCTTTGGGTTTACCTGTTGTTCCGGAAGTATAGATAACATAGCAATCCTCGTAATTAATTTTTTCTTGCTCAAATGTATTTGGAGCCTCATTGATTTCATCTTCAAGAAGATCGATATATAAACGATTTGAAATCATAATCTCAGAATGTAGTGTTGAGTTAGAAATCAAATAGTTTGCGCCAGAATCTTCAATAATGTATTGAATTCTTTCTAGTGGGTATTGCGGATCTACGGGTACATAAACAGCACCAATTTTAAATAATGCGAGCATACAAATATAATTGAAATATGAACGCTCGAGCATAACACATACATACTTGCCTTTTTTAATACCTTGTTGCTGTAAGTAATTTGCAAATTTATTGACAAGGTTATTCAATTCTTGATAGGTATAAGAAGCATTGTCGCAAATAATTGCGATATTGTCGTGATATTGATGTACAGAATCTTCGAAGAATTGAAAAATATTAGAGTGTTTTGACGACATTAAAAAATCCTTTTACGACAAAATTTATTATTAAACCAATCTCAAAAAGAGGTATTAGTATCGTTATAAAATTGATAACAATAGAAACAATTATAACAGAGAGTTGGATGTACTTACTAATTATATGTGCATCATTTAATTTCTTGTTGCTATTCATTTGATTATTTATAATCACTAAAATTTTTTTTAATTTACTCCTATGCATCCAAATCAACTTTACTTGTATTTAAATTATATTCTTGAGACTAAAACAAGCCCTTTATCTATACAGCAATGCATAGGGCGCTCTAAACAAAACTATCTATTTTTACCCTTAGATGAATATATTCAAAGTTTTACTCATTCAGAATATGGAGAGATGAGAATATTGAATCCTCACTTGACATGTTTTGAACAACTGGGTGATAAAAGTTTTTTTTCAGATCTTCATTTTTCTTGTATATTAAAAAACTCAACTGATGAAATAAAAATCCATATCTATCAGAATGAGGAAGAGGGAATTATTGGAACCTATGTTAAAAATCTGATTCAAGAAGAAAAGCCATGCATTTTTTCATTTGATGATTTGAAAATTTTAAATGATTGTGCAAAAAAGTGGACCACGCCAATTCGTCATAATTTTAAAATTTTCCTAGAAAAGACTGAGCAAGAGTATATTCACTTGGTTAGAGACTATCGGTTAATCCTTATTCGTGAACAAGATGATTTGGAACTGCAAAACCAGCAATTAAGGAATATGGTTGAAAAATTAGAAATTTTAAATATATTTAACCCAGAAAATTATCATCAATCTTTAGTGAAATATACAGCACTGATTGCAACACAAGCTCAGCTTTTAGAACAACAATCTCAACAAGTTCTAATAGAGAGTGCATTACCTGCTAGACCAGAAGGGGATGTGGATTTTTCTAAGATTATCAAAATTAGAGAGGTAATCCCCCCATTTTTAAT
>DHHZ01000109.1 GCA_002403515.1 Legionellales bacterium UBA4759
CCGGCCTCAGCCTTCAGACTTTTCAATGCCCAGGTGGCGAAACAGGTAGACGCAAGGGACTTAAAATCCCTCGGGACTAAAATCCCGTGCCGGTTCGACTCCGGCCCTGGGCACCATTTCTCTCTTTTATTTCTTTTCCATACTTTCCTTATTTATCTAAATTAATAATCATAACTTCATTATTTTTTGGATAATGATATAATTTTTTCATGATTTTCAGATGGAGTAAGAAATGGCCTTTGTGGTGACCGAGCAATGTATTCGTTGTAAATTTTCTGATTGTGTTGAAGTGTGCCCTGTTGATTGTTTTTATGAAGGTCCTAATTTTTTGGTGATTAATCCAGATGAGTGTATAGATTGTGCGTTATGTGAACCCGAATGCCCAGTCAATGCTATTTTATCAGAAGATGATTTGGTTGGTGATCAAAAACAATATTTAGATTTAAACCGAGAACTTTCTGAAAAATGGCCTAATATTACCGTAAAAAAAGATGCACCTAAAGATGCGAAAGATTGGGAAAATGTTGAAAATAAATTGCAATATTTAGAAAAAGAATGGCCGAGTGAATAATATTCATCTAAATAAAATTTTGGGTGAGGATGGTTTACTTGCCAAGCAACTGGCCTATTATCATCCGCGCCCACAACAATTGGAAATGGCAGGTGCTATTGATGATGCCATTGAGAATCAAAAAACACTGGTCGCTGAAGCAGCAACTGGCACCGGTAAAACTTTTGCTTATTTAATTCCTGCGCTTCTAAGTGGTAAAAAGGTTTTGATATCCACAGCAACCAAGACATTGCAAGATCAATTGGTTCAACATGATATCCCTAAAATTTTATCAATACTGGGTATTGCCCGCACTATTGTTAATTTAAAAGGTCGAGATAACTATTTATGTCGGCATCATATCGAACAAGTAAGTCAGCAACATCAAAAAAACTCACCGGAATATGTCCAAGAAATCGTTAAAATTTATGAACAATTGCCTCATCTTCAGATTGGTGAAAAATCTGAGATTTTAAACGTAGCACAAGATGCGCCCTTGTGGTTTGGTCTAACAGCGCATGCTGAGCATTGTATTGCCAGTCAATGTCCAGTGCAGTCAGATTGTTTTATGTATAAAATTAGACAAAAGGCGATGGCGGCCGATTGTGTGGTGGTGAATCATCATTTGTTTTTTGCCGATTCTCGATTAAAAAAAGAAGGATTTGGGGCTTTATTGCCAAGTTTTGAGGTTTTTATTTTTGATGAAGCGCATCAGCTGCCTGAAACAGCCTTGCAATTTTATAGTCAAAGTTTTTCTACAGCACAAATGCTTCGTGTGTTAAATGAATTGGATTCCACAACATTTTTGGACAGTTCATTGCATTTGCAACTTAAAAAACAAATTCATCATCTTGAATCTCTGGTGGAAAATTTTTTAGATGCTTATCAAGCCAAACCACAAACCCTAGAAATTCAAACCGCAATAACTCAGGAGATTTTGCCCTTAAACACTTGGCATGATGAGTGGCTTGGGTTAATGCAAATTTTAAAAGACATGCCTACCGCGCCAGAGCTTCGCTGGCAAGAACGATTTTCTTTGGTTTTAGAAAGTATGCAAAAGTGCTTGCAAATTGATAAGACCGGTGTTGGTTGGCTACAAGCATTAAAAAAACATGCCAAATTGCAATGGTCACCATTTGATGTTTCCAAACAAGTCAAAGAATTATTGCAATCTCTGCAGGCCAGTTTGGTGTTTACCTCAGCAACATTAAGAACAGGGGAGTCGTTTGATTGGTTTTTAAGTGCCATGGGTTTGGATGATGCGCATACGGCCTCTTGGCAAAGCCCATACGATTGGAAAAGCCAATCCATGTTGTATATCCCTCATGGCATACCAGATGTTTATGATGAGCAATACAATCAAATCTTTATTGAGAAAATTTGGCCTATTATTCAATGTTTGGGTGGAAAAACCTTTATTTTGTTTACCAGTCACAGAGCCCTCGAATGGGCTGCAGAATTTTTAAGTCGAAGTGCATATAACTTTCCTATTTTGGTTCAAGGCTCTCAAGACAAAACTTCATTGTTGAATACTTTTAAGCAACATGGCCAAGCTATTTTATTGGGAACTGGGAGTTTTTGGGAAGGAGTTGATGTCCAAGGACAAGCATTGTCATGTGTGGCCATCGATAGATTACCTTTTGCCAATATGACAGAACCGCTCATGGCTGGTAAAATGCGCTATATGAAGCAGCTTGGTCGAGAGCCTTTCGACACAATCCAGTTACCACAGGCTATCATTGCATTAAAACAAGGCGTAGGCAGATTGATACGTACTGAAAAAGATTGTGGGGTATTGATTATAGGAGATCCGCGCTTAGTGGCCAGAAACTATGGCGCAGATATTAAAAAAAGCCTACCACCCATGCCATGGACCCGCTCTTTAGATAAGGTTTTAAGTTTTATAAAAGAGCGCGTTTTAGAGCTTGTAGAGTAATAGCCTCACTAACAAGCTTGATAATTTTTGTACCTAGCACTAAAATTCTTATAAATTTAGCTCAATTGATTTTTAAAGGATCTGAATTTGTTAATATTGTCCCCTCCAACAAGGAAACCTCGATGTTAAAAAAATGTTTGTATTTGCTTTTGTTGTTACCCACGCTATCTTTTGCAAAAAACTGTCAATTGCCATGGGAAAATGTACCAGGTCCTCTGTCAAAAGTTGTATCTTGTCGATTATCTGTCCCACATGGTTGGTTAGTATATGTGATGACCACAGAAGAAATGGAATTGCCCAATACCATTTTTTATCCCGATGAAAATCACGAATGGAATTTTTAACCAATAATTTGTGAGTTTAAGAGATTTTGGTGGAATAATTTTGATTTTTTTTAACAAATCGCGCAAAATAATGTTTTTTATTGGTATGAGTTATTCAAGATGGTTTGGTTAGCTATCGATACAACAACACAAATTGCAACTTATGCTTTAAAAGTTGGTGATAAAATTTACCAAAAACAGCAACTTGGTGCCACAACTCATGCTAAAACCATTTTAAGTCTGATTACTGATTTAATGCATGAAGCAGGGGTTCAATTAAAAGATATTCAAGGGATTGTTGTAGGGCGTGGCCCTGGTAGTTTCACTGGCTTAAGAGTTGCGTGCGCGGTTGTTAAAGGATTAGCATTCCCATATGATATTCCCATTTATCCAGTAAGCAATCTTGCACTTGTTGCTTGGAGTGTTCGTAAAAAATACCCCAGTGCTTGTGTATTAAGTTTAATTGACGCAAGAATGCAGCAAGTCTATTGGGCGATTTATGAAAAAGATGTATGGCATGCCGAGGAACATGTGGATTGCGTTTCAAAAATTAAAGCACCCACAAAGTCTTTTGTATTGGCCGGTTATCATTTTCATGAATACCAAGCACTGATTCCGTCTACTTGGTCAATCATTGCCGAAGAACATGTTGAACCTGATGCTTCTATGATGATTGAAATGTTAGCTTCGAACTTAATTGATGCTGTTGATGTGGCAGCGCTTGAACCAATCTATGTCAGAGAACAAATCACTCAAGGTCAAAAAAATGGATAAAAAATTATTAAGCATATTGGTTTGTCCTTTGTGTAAAGGGCATCTTGAACCCAAAAAAAAGGAATTGTGGTGTTATTTTGATAAACTGGCATTTCCCATTAAAAATGATATTCCAGTCATGATAGCTGACAATGCGCGTTCTTTATCCATTGAGGAATGGGAAAAAAAATGAGTGCTGATTTTCATATTATTATCCCTGCACGAATGGCTTCAAGCCGTTTACCTGGAAAGTTATTGTTAGAAGTTCGAGGTCGCAGTATTTTAGAGCATGTTTATCAGCAAGCTTTGAAAGCCAGAGCTCTATCAGTGACTATAGCAACCGATGATGAGCAAATTTTTAATGTTGCCCAGAATTTTGGGGCTGATGTGCTGATGACTCAAAAATCTCATCAAAGTGGCACAGATAGAGTTGCTGAAGCTGCTCGATTATTAGATTTAAGTCCTGAGGCTAAAATTGTCAATCTTCAAGGTGATGAACCCCAGATGCCGCCCGAGTTGATTGTTCAAGTGGCTAGCATGTTAGCAGATAAAGCCAATGATTGGGCAAGTTTATATTGGCCAATTGATGAATTCTCAGATTGGCAAAATCCCAATATTGTTAAAGTGGTGATGAATCAGCTCGGACAAGCTTTGTATTTTTCTAGAAGTCCTATTCCTTATTATCGTGATCAAGCAAACGTTCTACCTCGTGCTTTTCGACATATCGGCCTTTATGCATATCGCAATCAAAGTTTACAAAATTTTGTGCAAGCGCCTATGGATATGCTAGAGCAATTTGAATGTTTAGAGCAGTTAAGAGCCTTGTCATTGGGCATGCGAATTCAAATGCAACAAGCCTATAAAATTCCAGGGCAAGATATCAATACACCTGCTGATTATCAAAGTTTTTGCATCCAAGAAGAATAGATATTTATTTTTTTTATAATCGAGGGATATTTTTCTTAGAGAATACTATACTTTAAGTATAGAAATCTTGCAGATATTCTTATGGAAGGTATTGCCAATTTACAAGCAGCAAGAAAAGCTTTCGCATGGTGTGGTAATGCTGCAATTGAATTAGCTATCACTTATGCAACAGATGGCCTTGATAGTAATGCTATCAAAGTTATAGCCTATGGTGTTGAGGCTCTGTATAAAGCTGCTGAACAAAATCAGTTTATCAATGAACATGTCATTGAGCCCGTACAAAAAAATGTCATTGAGCCCGTACAAAAGACTGTCAATGAGAGAATCACAGCACCCTTAGAAGAGATTATAAATAAGAAAGTCTCAACACCCGTAAAAAATATAATTCAAAACCTTCAGAGCTTAGGGATTGGGAAAATATGTGTTGATCTTCGTGATCAAATTTTAGAACAAGTTCGCAAAACAGAATTTCAAGGATTTTTTAATGACTTGGACTTTCGTGAAAAAGAAAGTGACCCCACCACAGTTGCCAGTATTAAGCGTATTTTAAATATTTTAAAAGAAGTTGAAGAAACCATTGGTTATATAGAAAAATTTGATCTGAACGCCACTTTAACCTATGAATTAGCTAAGCAATTGGGTGGTATTTTAACCAAAATAGGACCACTTGAACAATCTCTCAAAGATTTAAGTCATGCTGTTTTGGATGCTGAGACTTATTTAAAGCCTGTAATAGGCTCATTAACACAACACCTCGAAAAAATA
This sequence comes from Legionellales bacterium UBA4759, assembly GCA_002403515.1. Lineage (GTDB taxonomy): Bacteria > Pseudomonadota > Gammaproteobacteria > Legionellales > Legionellaceae > UBA2653. Next base: position 5,255 of record DHHZ01000109.1, read on the forward strand.
AAAGGATTTACCAGTCAAACTTTACAAGCGGTTGATGAGAAAACAGCGCCTATGCGTATGGTTTTGGGTGAAACCACCGCAAAAAGTGGTTTAATGGGTAGTGCTATGGTGATATCACCTTACATTTTGCAGGAAATAACAAGTGCATTAAGTACGGACCAATCTCCCAAAAAGACAACAAAAAAATACAAGTATTTATCGGCCAAAGAACAAAGCTATCAAGAAAAGCTCCAAGGTTTAAAAGACAAACCAGATATCATTAAATTAAATGCGGTACTTGCGATGTTGCTTGGAGATACAATCAGTATCTATCAAAATTATAAAAATCTCACTCAAGAACTCTATGAGCAAGGTCAAGCTAATCTAGAACTTATTCAAAAAGAAATTTTGCCTCAATTGCAAAGTGAGTTAGAGGGCTATGAAGAGCAGCTGGGATTACCAAAGGATTCATTAGTTAAGGTATTTACTGAAAATGCCCAAGCACAATTAGAAATGCTCAAAAAAAACCTAGAATTGGCAAAAAATGCAAGATTATCTGCAATAATCTATTCAACTTATGTCTCACCAGTGTTGAGCAAAATTAAAAATAGTCGTTTACTTAAAGTTGTTGTATCTGGTTTAAAATCCATCTCAAGAGCTTTTAAATCTTCAGAGACTCAAAACAGTATCCCAGAAGAAATGAGTATGCCAAAAAGCGACGATACTGCTTTGCAGAAATTAAGGATTGCGAGATATCAAGAGTATCATACTAATATTAAAGAATTAGAAATAGTCAAAGATTTTTCTAAGACTTTTTTTAAACATATCTCTGCTGAAAAAAAACTAGACATTAATGAATTATATCCTTATCTACAACCTTATTTTCTGGATAGACATCCTCATTTGGATGTAAAAATTTGTAAAGCTTTGTCAGAGGGTCGCACATTGCCAATTCAAGAGATTAAGGCGGCCAGAAAAGATGTGGAAATGGCTATTAATCATGCCATTGCCCAGCAAAATTTTAATCAGGAACTATTAAAAAAAAGATATGGTGAAAATCTAAAATTACCAAAGGATATTGAAGAGGTAGCTGAAAGAAAAGCTTGGGAGCGTATTGAAATTACCAATGGAAAAACTTTAGAAGTACGTGGAAATGACTTTTATCATCAAGACCTTTTTGGCAGAATGCATCAGCTTAAATTATCTAAAAAAGTTGAGATGGCCTTAGAAAAAACGCTTGAGAAACTCAATGAAATGCTTTTACCTGTGGTTTTAGATGAGTTGGGTATTCGGGGTAAAAAATTATCTGAAGTCCTTGCAAGTTATAATCCGAATGCACCTCTAAAATCAAAAGTTGCAAAAACTTATCAAAAAGTACTGAATACCTTAATTAACTCAAAAAATTGTTTAGAGTCCTTAGAGCGTATTCCTGATATAGAAAAAGACCCCAGTTGGAATCCATCAGGAATAGTTGCTACGGCTATTGGTTCTGTGGTGGCTTTAGCAACTGATGAAGATCCGAAAAAAATTAAATATGTTGTAGGAACATTATTGCCGATTTTAACCGATGGACTAGGGACTGTTTGGGCGGCTCAATCCCTTGCGAGTGACCCAGTACTTTCAGGGATTATGGGTGATTTAAAATCTGAATTTGAACCTTTAAAAGATTTGCAATTTTGGGCGCAACTCATGGGGCTTAAAGTTGAACAAGCTCCGCAAGAGTCTTTAGAATTAGCCCAAGATATTTCTGAAGCAAGAAGCCTAGCCATGGAAGAGGGCCGTGTCACTTCAGATGGTTCAGATTCAGATGATGAATTCATTGAAAGTTTTCGGGAAACACTGGTATTAGCGTCAGAAGAGCTAAAAGCCAATGCTCAAGACAAGATTTTACAAGAATTTCAACAAAAATTTCAGACCAGATTGAATTCTAAAACCTCGCTTGATGATATGAAAGGTTTGTCTGATGCCTTTTCAAAAATTTTAAAAAAAATTGATGCTATAGGAATACTTAGTGATGAAGAATTAGATAAATTACAAAAATTTATCAAAGAAAAGCATGAAGTTTTGCAAAAAAAATTAATTGAAGTTATTCAAACAACTGAAACAAAAATGGGAATGAAACCAGGGGCTTTATTTGAAAACTTACAATTAAATCAAATGATTTCAACGACTTATGTATCTGCTTTAAAAAAATTATATCAGCTTCAAGGTAAAGAGCTCAAATTAGAATTAGAAGATTTAATGTCAATTTATGAAGATAAGAATTTAACACCAGCTGTTAAAGCTAAATTACAGTTTGAGGTCGGCCTTTCTTGTGCATTAATGTTGAGAGATGATAAAGCCTTAGGCCCCTTCACCCAAGTCTATCATCAACGCGTCATTCAAAAAGAAGTGAGCTATTTTAATGTTGTTATAGATGGGGGTGCTTTAACTGGTTACTATAATGACACAAAAAATGTTGTGAATCAGGTTAATTCAGTATTAAATTCTAGATATGATAAGGATTCAAACATTTTAGAGAAATTAAAAAATCTTGTTAAACAAGAACAATTATTTCAAGAGAAGTTATCTAAAATTGCGGATGACACTTATGTTGGACACTACAACCCATTTTATGCCGAATCATCAGAAATGTTAAAGCAAAATCAAACAAATATTTCTGAGATTTTATTACAAACAGAAGAAGAAACTCCTCAAATAGCGTTTGATCTTGAAAAGCAGCATAAAAATAATGATATAGAATTCCAAGCATTTCTTAAGTTGACTGAGGCTTATCAACTTCTTAACCAAATGCAAAATTTGGTAAGAAAAGATGACACACGTTATCAAGTGATTGTTGAGGTCAAAAAGTTGATTGTTAATGAAGTTGAAGTTGGTCAATATGCAAAAGCAATCACCAAGGTCTCGGAAAAACTTAAGACATTATCTCATGTTGATTCACTTGCAAAGCAATCGGCAATTTTGGCGCTTTGGCAGAAATTTTGGAGTTTTTTTACTGGAACCAAAAGTTTGCAACAAAACTTTAAGGATTTCAAAAAGAAATTTCAACAAGTATCTCAAAAACCTGCACCCATCGAGGAAGTTAGTCCTGATTCTAGGCCTACCCTGGTAGGCCGGAAAATCTAATGGGTTTATTTTTTGATTTTAAAGCTAATCTCACCACCTTTTAATAGGGTATCGACATGGCATTTGGGTGGAACTTTACCAGCTAATAGTTCTTGAGCAAGTGGATTGACGAGCTTATGTTCAATCACTCGTTTTAATGGTCGTGCACCATAGACCGGATCAAAACCAATTTCTGCCAAATAATCCATGACATCATTGCCAACTTTGAGTTCAATTTCTCGTTGAGTTAAACGACCTTTAAGTTTGGCAATTTGAATTTCTGCAATTTGTTTGATTTGTGTTGAAGTTAGTGCATGAAATACCACGGATTCATCAATACGATTGATAAATTCAGGTCGAAAGTGTTTTGCAACCAAGTGCATCACTTGCTCTTTAATATGACTATAACTTTCTTTGCCACCCATTTCTTGAATTAAATGAGAACCTAAATTCGATGTCATAACAACGACTGTATTGCGAAAATCAACTGTGCGTCCTTGGCTGTCTGTTAAACGCCCATCGTCGAGCACCTGTAATAAAATATTAAATACATCGGGGTGTGCTTTTTCAATTTCATCAAACAAAATCACAGAGTAGGGGCGTCGGCGTATGGCTTCTGTTAAATAGCCACCTTCTTCATATCCAACATAGCCAGGGGGGGCTCCAATGAGTCGAGCTACGGCATGTTTTTCCATGTATTCAGACATATCAATACGTACCAACGCCTCTTCGGTATCAAATAAAAATCCAGCCAATGCTTTACAAAGTTCGGTTTTACCAACACCCGTGGGGCCTAAAAATAAAAAAGAACCGATGGGTTTATTGGGATCTGATAATCCAGCTCTTGAGCGACGAATAGCATTTGCTACAGCGCTTACAGCTTCATCTTGTCCGATGAGCTTTTTATGTAAGGCCGCTTCCATGTTCAATAGTTTTTCTTTTTCACCTTCAAGCATTTTTGCAACGGGAATACCAGTCCATTTTGAAACAATTTCAGCAATTTCTTCTTCAGTTACCTTATTTCGAACCAATTTATTTTCTTTGTGTTTGGTTTGGGCAACCGCAGACAATTGTTTTTCTAATTCTGGGATTTTTCCGTATTGAAGTTCAGACATTTTGCTTAAATCACCAGTTCTTCTTGCAGCCTCTAACTCATTTTTGGCTTTTTCCAGGGCTTCTTTAATGTGAGTAGCGCCTTGTAATTGAGCTTTTTCACTTTTCCAAACTTCTGCTAAATCTGCGTATTGTTTTTCTAAATCATCAATCAGATGCTCTAAATCTGCCAAGCGTTTTTTGGAAGCATCATCAGATTCTTTTTTCAGTGCTTCACGTTCAATTTTTAATTGAATTAAACGTCGTTCTAATTTATCCAAGCTTTCAGGCTTGGAATCAATTTCCATGCGAATTTGACTGGCCGCTTCATCAATAAGATCAATGGCTTTATCGGGCAATTGTCTATCGGTGATATAGCGATGGGATAAAGTCGCAGCTGCAACGATGGCAGGGTCTGTAATATCAACCCCATGATGCACTTCATATTTTTCTTTCAGTCCTCGTAGAATAGCAATGGTATCTTCTACGCTGGGTTCTTGAACAAATATTTTTTGAAATCGTCTTTCTAGTGCCGCATCTTTTTCAATGTATTGGCGATACTCGTCTAAGGTGGTGGCGCCAATACAATGCAATTCTCCGCGGGCAAGTGCTGGTTTTAACATGTTGCCAGCATCCATAGCGCCTTCGGCTTTACCTGCGCCAACCATCGTGTGTAATTCATCGATGAATAAAATAATTTGTCCTTCTTGTTTGGCCAAATCATTCAGCACGGCTTTTAGTCGCTCTTCAAATTCTCCCCGAAATTTAGCCCCAGCAATTAAAGCACCCATGTCTAGTGATAATAATTTTTTATTTTTCAAACCTTCTGGCACTTCGCCATTGATAATTCGTTGTGCTAATCCTTCAACGATAGCTGTTTTACCAACACCTGGTTCACCAATTAATACGGGATTATTTTTGGTGCGTCGTTGGAGTACTTGAATGGTGCGACGGATTTCATCATCGCGACCAATAACAGGGTCAAGTTTTCCATTTTCTGCTCTTTCTGTCATATCAATGGTGTATTTTTTAAGGGCTTGTCTTTGATCTTCTGCATTGGGATCAGTCACATTTTCTCCGGCTCTTAATGATTGAATATTGCGTTCAATGACTTGTGCTTTGGCGCCACATTCTTTAAACATTTCACCATAGGGAGTTGTATCTTCTGCAGAGGCTAAGATAAACCACTCACTTGGGATATACTGGTCTTGATGCTTTTGAGCGAGCTTTTCTGTGTGATTGAGAAGTCGCATGAGGTGATTTGATACATGGATATCTGCTGTATTACTGACTTTCGCAAAACTTAATAATCTTTTTTGTAAGCGCGATTTAAGTTCGGCGATATTCACACCCGATTGGGCAAGTAAAGGACGACAAGTACCGTTAGGCTCATCCAATAGTGCTTGTAGAAGATGTTCTGGTTCAATGAAGTTATTTTCATAACCCAAGGCTTGTGATTGAGCCTCAGCCAGTGCTTGTTGAAAAGAGGTGGTTAGTTTATCAAATCTCATGCTCTACTCTCTTTGTTTGCTTTTAAACGCCTATATATTTAAAATGGAGGATATTTTTTAAATTTCAAGGGAAATTTATGTCTTTTGATAAAAATCTTGATGCACAAACCTTATTAAATAAAATGGTATTTGATTTTCTGAAACAACAAAGGCATCAAAGATATTGGAAATGGTTTAAACGAGTTTGTATTATTGCTTTGCTAGGATTTTTAGTTTCTCAAGTGGTGCTTGAGGTGCTGGCTGATAAAAAAATGCGCCTTCGTCCCCATGTCGGTCTAATAGATATCAAAGGTGAGATTGGCGATAACAACCTAGCCAGCGCCGATAACTTTAGTAAATCTTTAGATAAAGCTTACAAAGCTCAAAATTTAAAAGCAGTGGTTTTAAGAATCAACAGTCCTGGGGGTAGTCCTGTTCAAGCAGATTATATGTTTAATTTGCTGAAGTATTATCGTCAGCAGCATCCCGGTACACCAATCTATGCGGTTTGTACCGACACGTGTGCTTCTGCTGCATATTATGTGGCTGTTGCGGCTGATAAAATCTATGCCAATCCAGCATCAATTGTGGGTTCTATTGGCGTAGTCTATAACGGGTTTGGATTTGATCAGCTCATGAATAAAGTGGGTATCACCCGCCGCTTGATGATTGCCGGAAAAAACAAAGGTATTATGGACCCATTCTCACCAGAAAACCCAGAACAAAAAGCGCTGATGCAGAAAATGATTGATGAAATTCATCAACAGTTTATAGCTCGTGTTAAAGAAGGCCGCGGTCAACGTTTAAAAATTGATGATGAAACATTTTCTGGTTTGCCATGGACAGGGCAGGACGCACTTGGTCGAGGTTTAATTGATGAGTTTGGTAGTACAGGTGATCTGATTAGAAAAGTCATCAAAGTCACTGATGTGGTGGATTATACTGAAAAACCAAGCGTCGTAGAGCAGTTCTCCAAAAATGTGGGTGCCAATTTAAATCTGGATGTTGGAAGCTTAGAAAAATGGAGTCATCTGAAATCATCAATTCTATAGTTGATATTAATTTTTAAGATATTATTGGGTTTTCTAGATTATCCAAAATTATGGTCTATATTTATAAATGTAGATAATTAGGAGAATTTCATGAAAAAAATGATATTAGGATTAATGATAGTTGGGACTTCTTTCGTTTATGCTGATATGCCCAATTTTAAAGACATGATTAGTGACATGGACCGTGAATTATCAACTATCCATGACAAGTTCAAAAGCACTGAGACCTCTGTTGGAATGTTTGTACACACCAAAGAGGATAAGTTCATTCGCATTCACGGAACAATGCCTGGTTCGCGTGGTACCCAGTTAAACGATAAGATGACTAAAGAGTTACTTTCAAAAGGTTCTTATGAATCTAAAAATGAAGAAATCCCTGAGTTGGGTCTAATTTGTCAGGAACTTCATTACTATTTTGATAAAGATAAAAACTTAGCACTTGGTATAGCCAAGGGCTGTGAGAAAAAATAGTTTATTAAGCCAGTCCTAAGACTGGCTTTTTTATCTTAAGAATTTTGAGAACTCTCAATCCAGCTTTTATTCAGTTTGATATTGCTGGCCATGATTTGATGATGCGGTAATGATTGTGGTTGGCCTTTAAAATCGGTCACGATACCACCAGCTTCTTGAACCATTAAAATTCCTGCAGCACAATCCCAAGGGTTGATATTAGAAGCAATATAACCATCTAATCGTCCACAAGCTACATAAGCGATGTCAAGGGATGCACAGCCCATTCGTCTGGTGCTGCTTAATTGATGGCTAAAATGACTCAAACGAGAAACTTCTTCTAATGCATTTTCTGAAGAGTTAAGTTTTCCTAAACCAATTAAAGCATTGGTGATAATGTTATTTTGGCCAACACGAATTCTGCGATTATTCAATTGAGCACCACGGCCACGGCTTGCAGAAAAACACTCATGGCGAATAGGGTCAAAAATGACGGCATGTTCAATGTTATTTTTTACTTGTATTGCAATTGATATGGCAAAATGTGAAATGCCATGTAAGAAGTTTTTGGTACCATCAAGCGGGTCAATAATCCAAGTCGTTTCACTTTGATTGTCAATCAAGCCACATTCTTCGGATAAGATATTGTGTTTAGGGAACTTTTTTTTGATGCCTTGAATAATAATATTTTCTGCTTGCACATCAATAATGGTTGAATCACCTTTAGATGGGTCATTCTTAACTTCTAAAAAAGGAGCTTGTTCTTGATTTCTGCGAATGAAATCACCCGCTTGCCGTGCGATTTGTACGGCGACATTGACTAATGGTTCCATAATTTTTAATAAGCTACAAAAAAACAAACATTATATCAGATTAAAACCAATCTGGTAAGTTTATTTCTTGAGAATTGCTTGAAATTAGCATATATAGCCAACCAATTGATACTAATTATTATTTTTGGGAATATTTTCTTTAATGCTCTCAATGATTTGTTCTGATTTGGTTTTTGGTTTAAATAAACTATATTGTTTTTGTTTTTCAGAAGTATTAAAAAGATACTTGAAGATAATTTGGAGTAATTTTTTAAATCCATGATGTTCATCAATAATTTCTTGATGTTTAGTCATCATTTTCTCAATGCTTTCTTGTAGGTTTTGATTGGTTTTTTGGTTGCAAACCAAATATTTCACTTGTAAGAAAACTGAGAATAGTTTTTTTCCTTTAGGATTATCATCTTTCAATAATTTGATGGTATGTTGTCCTAGTTTTTTTAAACCATCTTTAAGTTTTTGATCAATAGGGAGTGTATCCATTGTTGCTAAATGTTGTTGGATTAAATATTCATTAAGTTCTTTTGCAGGTTGGTTTTCAAGTCTTAAACAAGCTGCTTCAAGTCTTGCTATATTATATTCTTCAGCTACCAGGTAATTATCAAGTAATTTAAATTGACATTTTGCAACTTTAGGATGTTCCTCTAAAAACCAATTGGGGTATTGTTCTTTTGATGAAAAATTATCGATATAAGAGTGCAAGTTTTCTAATGTAATGATTCCTTTATCCAATAGTATCTTCAAAATGTTTATTTTTTGATAAATGAGAGGTTTATCTTCCTCGATAGGAATCTCTATTTCAGGAAGTTGGCTTAATATTTCTCTTTCATCAGTAAGAGCAACTTCTGGATTTAATAAATTTTTAGTAAGTGCTGTTAGTATTTTAATTTTTTCAAAATGTACAGCGATTGTTTGCCTTAAAAAAGGGTATTTTCTTGTCATTTCTTCTTGGGTTTCGATTGTATTTTTTGCCATGATATTTGTTAAGAGGGCATCCATGTCTTGTTTAAATTCTTGGATGATTTATCTTTCTGGAAGGTCGTGGGTATTGAGTTTTGCATAAGGGTGATTTTCAAATTGCGTTAGCACGTCTAAAATATTTTGAATATCAGTATTTTCAAAAAGTGTTTCGAAGTTTGGTTTTTGTAAAAATTCTTCGTTTTGCAACAAAGACCAAATTTGTGGTCTTAAATCGGTTCTTAGACATGCACTGATGAATTGAATGTCTATGGGATTTGTTGCAAGGATATAGTCTTGAAATAATGCTGGTTTATTTATAAAGTAATCTATTTTTTGTTTAATCGTCAGCAAATTGGCCTGAAGTCCAAGCGCTTGCAGATTGGATTGAATCTCTTTGGGAGTTGATTCTAAACTGAGCACTTTATCTAAAAGTGAACTCATGATTTGTTGAGGATTGAATCCTTCTATTGCGCTAAGTCTTTCGAAGTCTTGAGAAACGAAGCACTGAATAATCAATTGTAGATTTTTAGAATACTGCAAGAAAATACGTTTTTTTTCAGTAGGCATTGATTTCAGTATGCTTTTAATGTTTTCAGGGCGATAATGAGCAATCATATCGAGTATATTAAGGTCGAATTTTTCTATAATTTTTTCAGAAAGCTCGCCATCGAATGAAAGTCCTGCCTGAATTAATTTTTGAATAAATAAAAATGGAAGTGGCTGCAAATCTATAGTTTTTAAAGCAAGATTTGTTAACCATGCATGATTGTATTTCAATGGATTGTGGTTCATTAAATGATCAATGAGTTTGAAGTCAGGGGCGCTTTCTAGAAGCATTTGCATGGTCTCATCTTCAGAAAATAGCGCTATTTTATTGATGATATCGCGATGATAAACTGGTATTTTTTTAATAATTTCTCGAAGTATTGTTCTGGGTAAGAAAGAATCTTTAGTTAAAGCAACCAATTGCTCAATGGGTGTTCTAGATATCTCAGAAACAATTGTTTTAATTCTTGCTAATTCTTGAAAGTGTATATTAAGTTTGGTACTTAAAAAAGGGAATTGTTCTGTCAAATTAATTTGAGCCCTGTCTAAATCAGTTTCAAGTAAATGCGCATGGATGTATTTTATCGACTTGATAAAATTTTCAAATTCTCCCCAATCAGATAATCTCTCTTCGGGGGGAAAGTCGAAAAAATAAGTCTTTTGTGTCATATCAAATAGTGCATCGATACTAATTAATTTGTGGAAATATATCACGATTTTTTCTGCCATTAGTGGGTACTGCTGTATTAATATTTTGATTTTTTCTGGTGATATGCTAATCTCATTTTGATTTCTTAGATTGAGATCATTGACCAGATTTTTTAGTTGTCGAATATCTGAACGAGATAAATTCTTAAATTCGTCCTTCCAATTATATGTGCTGAGGTCTTCTAGAATTATTTGATCAAATAAATATTGAATAGCTTTGGGCTTTTCAGAAAACATACTTGCAATTTGCGTCAGTTCGCGTTGATGATATTCTCGATAAGGACTTAAATACCTCTTAAAAAGTGCGATGTATTCTAGGGGGTGCTTATCAATCCATTGATGTGCCTCGTTTTGATTAATAAGTTCTTTAAGGTGCCCGCCAAAAAAACGAGTTTGCTCGAGTAATTTTTGATATTGTTTTTCCTGAGCAGAGTTTAGAGGCAGCTTTGCTCCAATTAACACATCCCCGTTACTAGAAACAATCCATTGAGATGGTCCTAATTTATCTTTAAAATGAACAACATCTTCTTCGCTGATCAAAATTGCCTCTGGTTCTCCGTCAGCTGTGATATTGATGAGGATACTGTGTACAGGTTTTAAATAGGCATCTAAATAATTACTTTGGTTCTCATAAGTTTGAATATAATTGGGAGAGCATCTAAGATTTGGCTCAAATATTTTCATTTCTTCTGGCATATAAAAATTAAGTGATGGTAGTCGTTTTATAATAATATTAGGTTCGTAGTTTTTGGCCCTGATACTCTTGTCAAAAAGTTCTAGATGTAATTCTTTTTGCATTTCTTGCTCTTGTTCTACTTCCATTTGCATTTCTTGTTCTTGTTCAACCTCTTGCCCCATTTCAAAACTAGAATGTTTGACGGTCTCTGGACAAAGTGGTAAAAATTTTTGTTGAATTTCTTCTAAATCTTCTCGAATACTTTCATTGGCTGGAGCGCCAGTCATTTTTTCATAATCTAGTAAAAGTTGGGCTTGATAGCGTTCTAAAAATGTTTGTGTAGCTTGGTCTTGCTCTATGGCACCAAATCGTTGATAAATGTTATGAATGGGTTGCTGAATGAAGAATGTTTTGTAATTTTCAAAAAGTTCTTTTTGTGCGCGTGGTTCAGGTTGCGCAAGTATATGACGAATCAAAGCCTGACGAATGGTATTTTTCATTTGTTTGATTGCCGCAAAGATATAATCATCTTTGAGGCTTTGATCTTGTTGAGTGCTAAAATGGGCCATCAACGCTTCAAGGCTTGCACCTGCAAGGCTAGGTGGTACCACAATATCAATGGTTTGGTTTTGCATGAGTTGACGCATACGCATGCTTGCTTGTAAAAAACTTTGTATAGGAGTTTTCTCATCAACTAAGCAAATTGCATGAGCCTCTTTAAATTGTGCTATATCAGCGCCAATTGTATGGGCTTGATCATAGTAGGTAAAATATTTAGAAGGTCGCCAATTCACAAGTGAAG
>DHHZ01000063.1 GCA_002403515.1 Legionellales bacterium UBA4759
GATGCGTATTCTACTCTTTCTCGCTTCATTGTCAACACTATTTTTTAAAAAAATTCACTTTTTTTATCATCACGCTCATTTTATCATGCTTTATTTACCCAGATCTCACAGTTAGTTTTTCTGGTGAACGCAATGGTTTAAAATTATCAATCATTATGGTTTTTATGATACATAAACTATGCCCGCTTATAAGTCTTTATATATATCCATATACTAATTAAGATATAAAGATAAACTTTAAACCGTAACATATAGGTTAAATAATCCTTTATTTTTATAACACTTTTAATAATTTTGTTAGACCAAAACTATATAATATAATTAAGCATCTGCAATTAATGAATTAAAGAAGCACTTATCTATTAGTATTTTACTACCTAGAGGTTGAACTTTTAGATGACGCGCCAAGTTGAATTTATTTATTTAAACTTGAATATCTGCAATTACAAATTCTATGGCTCTGCGAAGTGTTATTTATACATTCCTTTGAATAGAAATCACTTTGGTTTTTTTGATTCAATTATTATTGGATATATACATGTATAAGTTTACTTTAATATGTTAGTAAATTTAGGTTACTTGTCATCATTCATATCAGCTAGAACTTTCGCAAAAAATCATTCAAAGTAAATATTGGTTTGTCCCAAAAAAAATCTCTATCATACAGGTCCTTTTTTTATGGAAATTTTAATATAAATTCTAGACCTTATCGTCGATATCATAAAAAAAGGTTTCTCGGATGAAAGGCACTAATCATTAAGCCTCATCAGAACAAACATGAACATTATTAATTAATTCACCGGCCCGTATCTTATCTAAAATATACTCAATAAAAAGACCTACATCATCAAAGTAGAATGGATAGATGCATAAATTACCAATGAAAGGGAAATCAACACCCCCACTGCACCACCATATAAAGGCGGTTTTCTTAAGCCGATTCGATCACACCTTTCGCCGGATGGCTCATGCATATCGAGTAAATGCATATCGAATGAGTGATTTAATGCTTCTGTCTTGGTTTTCCAAATGCAGCCAATAACCTATTTCAAAAGTTGGAACATCACAGTTCATGCTATGAAAACCTATCTCACCAATATTAAAAAAATAAATAATGGTAGGTCTTTTTTGAGTGAAACCCAATTATTAAGAAACCTCCATTACTGTATTCATGGATTTCTTAAGACGCTTACAGAGAGAACCTTCTTGGTCGTGGTAAATAATGATGGAATATACTTAGAGCGCGTGTAAGAGCTTGTTCTTTGAACTGCGATAACATACCCTTTTCTCTTTCTTTAGCTTTAGGGTCTTGCACTTTGCACTCAAAAGGTCGTGCCTTAATAACAGGTTACTTTGGTTCGATAGTCAAGGATGGGGGTATCATATTTCTTTGGGAAAATTTTGTCATAAATGCAGCATCATCATGCCATCTTATATTTTCACGTGTAAATACACCGCCGGTGTTAGAAGCTAAAAATTAATCTGCTTGTTCTTGAGTGCAAAGCATCATATCTAATGGCATATTGCCATCTTTATCAGATAAATCCAGTCTTGCACCGGCACGAATGAGTCTTTCCATCAGGTCAAGATCACGATGCGCAGCTGCATAATGCAATGCAGTTTGACCGTCTAAGTTTTGTATGTTCACCTCAGCAGAAAGTTCTAAAAGTTGCTCAATGATTAAGGACTGATGATCTCCTCCAAATAAGTCACACATGTGCGATGGACCTTGTGCAATAGCAAGCATTAATGGTGTTTTACCATTAGGGTCTACCGAATTTATTTGCTGGAGCATATCTGTTGCATCAGTGACGATATCCTTATCTAGAAGCGTTAAGGCTGCATCTATTTGTGAATTAGCTATTGCCGTCATTAATGGCGTATTATCACGCATCCTTTCTTTACATTGGATTAATTTACACCCACCCAATTCCTTATAAGATTCAGGGTATTTTGTTAAAATTGCAATTATCAATTCTCTTGATTCCAGTAATACAGCTTAGCGGATGCTTCACCTGCTGAATCAATAAAAAAAGGCATGAATAACTCATCACTCAAAGACATAATTTTACCTCCTTAGAGTCGCTGATAAGTTTTATATTAAGGCTACTACACTGAAAAGTTTATATTCATTATACCACCCCATAATTAACATATATTCTAGTCCACCAAAGTTGTTTATTTTTTACCAGAAAAACCAAATTACCAAATATAGGTTCTTGTTTCGTAACATGATTAAGAAAATCCCTACCTTTATGCTGTTGAGGCTCATTACAAATAATCACAAGCATCAAAAACGCTTGCTATACTTTATTTATCAAAATATTACAGTAATTTTTTCTTATGAGCTTAATGGAAGAAAAATATCAGGGGTTTGTTATGTTTATTATTATTGGTGGTAGTTCAGGCATAGGAAGAGCGCTCGCTAAAGCGCTTTCTACAAGGAGAGTGAACGTCCTTATTATAGGAAGACATCAAGATACACTTGAAAAAACCTCAAGACACTCTAAATATATTTCCTTTTTTGTGGCTGATATTTCGAAAGCCTCAGGTAGAAAACAACTGTGTAATTATATTAAGCATCTACCATTAGTTAGTGGATTGATTCATTGTGAAGGCGTTATTGAACCAATTGAACCTATTAATGAATTAACCCCTCAACAGCTTCAAACCTTTTTTGCTACAAATTTTTTTGCACCTTTTTACATCACACAACAATTACACAATTATTTACTAAACTCTAAAATACTTTTTCTTGAATCAAACATGTCACAAACACCTGTTGTAGGAATGTTTGGCTATTGTACAAGTAAAGCTGCCCTTTCGATGGCTATCAAATGTTTTAAAATTGAATATCCACAATTAGTTATTACAAAAGCTATGCCTGGAATCGTTAATACCTCCATGGTGAAATCAGTAATCACAGCAAAATCTATCAATCCTCAATATAGTAATTTAGTTCTTAGCTCTCAAGAAAAACATTATTTAGTCGAGCCAGAAACTACAGCACTTTTTTTGACGTGGTTACTATTAGATGTAGACCTAAGTCGGTTTGCTTCAAATGATTGGAATATTTATGATTCAAGCCACCATCCATATTGGTTGGTGCCGCCGCATAAAATTGTAAAAGTTAAATTTTGATAATTTTAAAACAACATCATTGAAAAAAAACCCTATTATATAGCGAGTATAATAGGGTTTTAAAATATGGAACTCTTTATTAATAAGTTCTAAGCCTTCTCATCGATATCATGACAATAGGTTTCACGGATGAAAGGCACTAATAATAAAGCAAAAAACAACCCTAGAGGTAAAATAGACAACCCAATATAATAAGCATCTAAAGAATAAACACGAACATTATTCATTAATTCACCGGCCCACATCTTATCTAAGATATAGCCAATAAAAGGCTGTGCAAATGCAATACCGACCATATTAAACATATTCATGAATCCTAAACCAGTTGCCACATATTGCTGACTACATAATTCTTTTGCAATAGAGAAGGATGGTAAAAATCCCGCTGAAAATATACCAAATGCCAATAATAAGCCCTGCATCATCCAAGCAGAATGGATAGGTGCATAAATAACCAATGAAAGGGAAATCAACGCTCCCAACGCACCAATATATAAAGGCGGTTTTCTTAAGCCGATTCGATTAGAAATAGCACCCCATAAAGGACTAGCAACTGCCCAGCCAATAAATACCAAGGAAACATAGTTAGCAGCTACTGCTTTGGCAATATTTGTTTTAAGCATTAAAAAAGGCACACCCCATAATCCACAAAATACAGGTGTTGCCATATACATTAAACTACCATAAATAGCCGTTAGCCAAAGCTGTTTATTTTTAACTAGAAAAACCAAATTACGAAATATGGGTTCTTGTTTTGTATCATGGCTAAGAGAATCCTTACCCTTATGCTGTTGAGGCTCATCACGAATAATCACAAACATTAAAAACGCCAAAAAAATACCCGCGATACCAATACCGAACATGCTAGAACGCCATCCATAATGGTCAACCAATAATGCCAATGGTGCTTCCCCACCAATAGCACCTAACATCCCTATGGTAACCATGAGGCCAGTTAATAAAGCAAAACGTTTTGCAGAAAACCAATTCGAGGCGAGTTTCATGGTTCCTACTGCCGCAAATGCAGATCCAAAACCTATCATTAATCGTGTAATATAAGCAGTAATGAGACTGTCAGTAACGGAAAAAGCTAAGGTGCTGCCAGCACAAATGATCGTTGCCAGTGTCAACACGCGGTGTGGACCAAATCTATCCATCAATATACCGCACGGCAATTGCATGGGTGTATAGGCGTAATAATAAAAACCTGACAACACACCTAAGGTTTGACCTGTAATGGAAAAATCACGCATTAATTCTGTTCCCATAACGCCAGGGGAAACTTGTAGTAAAAATTCATAAAAATAAAACACACAAGCCAATACCCAGATGATCCAGGGTAAGAATTTTGAAGAGGTCTGAACCATATTATTTTTGGACGTGAAAGACATGGCTAATAAAAATCCTAAATCGTTATTTAATACACAATAAAATACTTCAACCATATCAGATTAATGATAAAATATCTATCTTTTTTACATGTCTAAAGACGATGTCTGCAAGATTAAGAATAGTATTTACTGACATCCACCCATAGATAAAACACCATTTTGACCAAAATCCCTTGAAATATACCTCAATTTATTAAAAATACTCGCCATTCTCTTTTTTTTTTGTTAGTATTGCTTTGTCTATGGTGACTCTCTGGGTTTCCTCGCAGCTAACTCGCGTGAACCCCGTCAGATCCGGAAGGAAGCAGCGGTAGCGTTAACTTAGTGTGCCGAGCCCAAGCTCTTAGAGTCGCCTCCATAATCATTAAGAATAAATCATGACATATATTCCTTTAGCAAGAAAATGGCGTCCCAAATCCTTTTCTGATTTAATTGGACAAAATCATGTCGTAACTCCTCTACAAAATTCCTTATCACAAAATAAACTTCATCATGCTTATTTATTTACAGGCACGCGCGGTGTGGGGAAAACAACCGTAGCACGAATATTTGCGAAAGCGTTAAACTGCCAAAGTGGTGTCATTGCAGAGCCTTGTTTAACTTGTGACAACTGCAGATCTATTGACGAAGGTCGTTTTTTTGATTTGATTGAAGTAGATGGTGCATCGCGAACCCGCGTCGAAGACACACGTGAATTGATCGAAAATATCCAATACGCTCCTGCTCAAGGTCGATTTAAAATATTTTTAATCGATGAAGTGCATATGTTATCAACACATAGTTTTAATGCTTTACTTAAAACACTAGAAGAACCACCTGAACACGTTAAATTTTTATTAGCGACCACAGACCCACAAAAAATTCCAGCGACAATTTTATCCCGCTGTCTGCAATTTAATCTCAATCCGATAACATCAGATATCATTGTGCAACAGCTTTCTCATATTCTTCAACAGGAACAATTTAATTTTGAACATCCTGCATTAGCTCTTATTGCAAATCAAGCCAATGGCAGTATGCGCGACGCAATCACACTTTGCGAGCAACTCATGGCAATGTTCCCGGATGGATTTACCTTGGAAAAAATTTCTAATTTCATGGGACATTCCTTAGAAGAATATAGTTTACAATTGATGGATGCTTTATTAGAGAAAAAAGCAAACTCACTGTTACAACTAACGCAAGAGATTATACAACAACAACATTCATTGACTCGCTTGCTTCATCTCTTACTGAGTCATTTTCATCGAGCAACACTCTTTCAAATCATTCCCAATGAGCAAGAACCTAAAGTATTGCAAACATTTGCGCAACAACTATCAACCTCAAGTATTCATACTGGGTATCAATTGTTAGAAAAAGGATTACAAGAATTAGATTGGGCGCCAAATCCTGCGATGGGATTTCAAATGCTGGTACTGCGCGTATTCCATGCATTAAAACTTTTAGAAGGCTCACCTAAGCAACCCGATTTTGAACCGATTCCTGTTGAAACACCAGAACCCTATGAAGAACCACAACCAGAACCCTATGAAGAACCAGAGCCATCAGAAGAGCCTGCGACACCGACCCCAGAAGATCCCATCGACAACTGGTCTAGTGTTGTTGAAAATTTAAAGCTCGATGGTATCGGAAAAACTGCTCTCACACACACTGTTCTTCTTGAGCGCGTAGGTCAACAATTGATTTTAGAAGCACAACCCTCTTATTTGGCTTTATTTACACCCAATATTACAGAACGAGTGGAAAATGCGTTAGCCAACTACTTCCAAAAAGATTCCATCAAAATTAAATTAAAAGCACCATTAGAAACACAAACACTACAAACGCCGGCACACATCAAGGCTGAACAAAAAAAACAAGTCGATGCTGAATTATCGCAAACGGTCCATGATCATGCGTTTGTAAAAAAAATAATATCTGATTGTCAGGCAGAAATTATTCAAAATTCGATGACTTTTAATGCAAAATAATTATAATGATTTATACTTATAACATGCTCACATTTTAAACTTTTACTTAAAAGAGAGGAAATAATGGAAAAGAACAAATTTGATATCGCACAATTTTCTGAACAATTAAAGAAAGAAGCTGAAGATATGCAACAGCGTTTACAAGCAACTCAAAAACAATTAGAAGAGTTACGTGTAAATGGTAAAGCTGGTGGTGGCATGGTGACTATTGAAATGAATGGCCGTCACGATGTAACAAATGTTAAATTAAATCCTGCACTGCAAGATGAAGATCTTAAAATGCTGGAAGATTTAATTGCTGCTGCTATCAATGATGCTGTGAAACAAGTTGAAAAAATTTCTCAAGAAAAAATTGCTCAGCTTACTTCTGGTTTAAACAGCATGGGCGGCTTCATGGAAGGCAAAGAATAATATTCCGATGGATATTATTGAACAATTGTCTGAAAGCCTACGCTGTTTACCCGGCGTAGGCCCCAAGACCGCACAGCGGTTAGTTTACTATTTTCTTAAAAATCACCGAAAACAAGCACTCATTCTTGCAAAAAACCTCACTGACGCCATGAATTTAGTTCAGCAATGTCAAGAGTGTAATAATTTTACAACTGAAAACCTTTGCAAAATCTGCAGACAAACCAATCGTCATCGAAATCAATTATGCATCGTTGAACAACCAACGGATTTAATTGCTATCGAACAAAGTCAAACCTATCATGGATACTATTTTGTTCTTACAGGAAAAATTTCTCCACTTGATGGGATTAGCGCCCAAGATATCGGTCTAGATAAATTCCAAAAATATTTAGAGACCTACCCAGTTGAAGAAATCATTATTGCTTTATCACCGTCGATAGAAACACAAGCAACTTTGCAATACATTCATCTCTTGATTAAAAAATACCCCATCAAAATAACTCAAATTGCGCAAGGGGTACCCATGGGTAGTGAATTGCAATTTTTAGACCCGCTCACAATTGCCAATGCAATGCGTCACAGAAATCCCCTAGAAGATTAGATACTATTTAATTTTTTTCATTCGAACAGCCTTAATCATTTGCGCACTCACTCTAAGAACAGTGACTTGATACTCATTAAACAAAATTAAACAACTGTCAGAGGCGGGAATATATCCCAAATGCTCAATAATCAAACCGCTTAATGTTCTAGGACCAATTTGCGGAAACTCCCAGCCCAATGCTCGAGAAAGTTGTTTTAAAGTCACACTAGCATCAATCAAATATTCATCTTCATCTTGTTGAATAATATCTTGGTATATATCCGCAACATCAGTGGTAAAATCACCAACAACTTCTTCTAAAATGTCCTCCAATGTCACTAAACCCAACAAATCCCCATATTCATTGACCACAAAACCACTGCGGCCATTTTGTACTCTAAATTGTAAGATTTGATCAGTTAAAGATGTTCCTGCTGGAATATAAATCGGTTTTTCAGACATTTTTAGAATATGTTCTAAATCCAGTTGTTCATTTAATAATAACTGTAGAATACTTCTGACATGCACAATGCCAACTAAGTTATCAATACTTTTTTCGTAAAGAGGAATACGTGTTCTTTGGGCATGCATAAAGTGCTCTACGATATCCACCCACGATTCTGTGATATCAATACCATGAATTTCATTTTTCGGAATCATCACATCTTCGACTTGCGCAAGTTCTAAATCAAGCAAGCGAACCAGCATACTTTGATGTTCTTTGGGCAATAAACCTTCGGTTTCATTCATCACAGCACGTAGTTCTTCAAAAGAAATTTTTTCTGATTGAATTTTTTCACTCGACACGCCGATGGATTTCAAAAACCTTTGTGATAAATAGGTGGTCATCACACTGAGTGGTTTTAATAAATATTGAGCAACTCTTAAAGGATATATAAAAGTAAAAGAAACACGTTCAGGATGTAATGCGGCCCATGTCTTGGGAGCCATTTCAGCAAATACCAATACCACAATCGTTAAAATAATTTCAGCAATGGCAACTCCTGCTTCTTGATATAAACGTTGCCCAACAAAAGTCATGGCCATAGACGCCAAAATATTGGCCAAAGTATTTCCAATCAATACCGAGCTTAATAAACGTTCAGGATGATTGAGCTGTTCTTGCACAAGAATAGCGCGTTGGTTTTTTGAGCGCACCAAGTGTCTTAATCGATATCGATTCAAAGACATCATGCCAATTTCAGTAGCCGCAAAAAAAGCAGAGAATATTATCAACAACAATACTATGAACAACCAAAATCCCACCGACAGATTCAATCTTGCACTCCAAAATAAGTTTATTGACCTAACTAGCATACCATTGAGACCCGTAACAAGAAAGAAAACGGTATTATCTCCATGAGATTTTATGCTAAAATCAAAACATTTTATTGAAACACATAAACAAGAGGCACTATGTTTGGACAATTAACTGATCAAATTCACTCTGCGTGGAACCACCTCAGAGGACGCTCGCGCTTAACCGATCAAAATATTCAAAATGCACTTCGTGACGTCAGAACAGCGCTGATTGAAGCAGACGTTGCTTTACCTGTAGTCAAAACATTAATTAGCCAAATTAAAAGTAAAGCCTTGGGTCATAATGTTTTAAAAAACTTAAACCCTGAACAAATGCTCATTAAGATTGTTAATGATGAGTTGATTGAAATTCTTGGTAAAGAAACCGCAGAATTAAATTTAACTACACAACCGCCAGCTATTATTTTGCTTGCAGGTTTACAAGGTTCGGGTAAAACAACATCTGCTGGAAAACTGGCTAAATATTTAAGCCAAGAAAACAAAAAAGTCATGCTCACCAGTGTTGACGTTTATCGACCTGCAGCTATAGAACAATTGCATCAATTGGCTCAACAAAATGATCTTATTCATTTTCAACCCGAAGGCAACAATCCTCTTAAGATTGCAAAAGAAGCTTATAATCAAGCTAAAAAACAATTTATGGATGTTTTGATTGTAGATACCGCGGGTCGTTTACACGTTGATGAAGAAATGATGCAAGAAATTAAAAACTTGCAACAAGAGTTAAATCCTATAGAAACCTTGTTTGTCGTCGATTCTATGACTGGACAAGACGCAGCCCACACGGCTAAAGCGTTTCATGACGTATTGGATTTAACGGGTGTAATCATCACCAAAACCGATGGTGATGCACGAGGTGGTGCTGCCCTTTCAGTTCGTCATATCACTGGAAAACCCATCAAATTCATGGGGACAGGTGAAAAAATCAATGGCTTTGAAATATTCCATCCAGAACGTATTGCATCTCGAATCTTGGGCATGGGTGACTTGTTAAGTTTAATTGAAGAAGTTGAAAAGCAAACTGACAAAGCAACCAGCGATAAATTGGTTAAAAAAATTAGTAAAGGCCAAGGATTTGACCTCGAAGACTTTAAAAATCAATTGTTACAAATGAACCAAATGGGTGGCATAACATCGATGATGACCAAATTGCCAGGATTGGGTAATGTATCTCCTGATATGATGAATAACGTTAATGATAAAACCATGGCAAGAACCTTGGCTATCATTAATTCAATGACTGTATCAGAGCGACACGCGCCTAAAATTATCAATGGTTCTAGAAAAAAACGTATTGCCCAAGGCTCAGGAACACAAATTCAAGATATTAATCGCCTATTAAAACAACATGAGCAAATGCAAAAAATGTTGAAAAAAATCTCAAAACCAGGCGGTTTAAAAAATATGATGCGTGGCTTGGGTGATTTGCCCGGTTTACAACAGTTCAAAAATATAGGGAAATAATTGGTCACTTTGCCTAGTAAAACAGGCAAAATTGACATAGTTTTTTATAAAGAGTGAATTAGCTCTTTTATTTATAGTTTTTTTTGCGTACAATAGTGCACATTTTTCGTTAATATATTAAAAATTGAGGGTCCTATGGTTGTGATTCGATTAGCTCGTGGTGGCGCTAAAAAGCGTCCTTTTTATCATATTGTAGTAACTGACAGTCGTAAGCGTCGTGATACCAACTACATTAAACGTATTGGTTATTTCAACCCAGTTGCTCGTGGTCAAGAAAAAAGATTACATATTGATCCAGAACTCTTAAACTACTGGCAAGGTGTTGGTGCGCAAATGTCTGAACGCGTACAAGCTTTAATGAAAGAATACCAAAAAGCAAACAACGCTGCTTAAGTGGGATTAATTGTTGATGAATGATTGGGTTGTAATTGGCCGATTTGGTCGAGTTCATGGGATTAA
The DNA here is from genome assembly GCA_002403515.1 of Legionellales bacterium UBA4759. Taxonomy (GTDB): domain Bacteria; phylum Pseudomonadota; class Gammaproteobacteria; order Legionellales; family Legionellaceae; genus UBA2653. The sequence continues at coordinate 10,743 of DHHZ01000063.1, forward strand.
AGGTTTTATTCAGGTTCACTCTTTTACTGAACCCCATGAAAATATATTTCTTTATCAACCTTGGCACATCACTTTAAAGAAAAATTGGTGTCCCATAACAATTCATCAACAACAAATCAGTGGTAATAAATTTTTGGTTCAAGTTGAAAACTATATTTCTCGTGAAGAGGCCAGCTTTTTAACCAACATGGATATTGCTGTTCCTCGAGATACTTTGCCTAAACTTGAAGAAGAATTTTACCATCATGATTTAATTGGTTTAAAAGTTTACAATAACAATCAAGAATTTTTAGGACAGGTCTCAGACATTTTCACCACAGGCGCCAATGATGTGTTGATGATTTCTGGTGACAAACAATATCTCATTCCTTTTGTCTGGGATATCTATGTCAAATCTATTGATTTAGATAAAGATGAAATTACTGTGGAATGGGATGTGAGCGATACAAAATGACATTAAAATTTGGTGTCATTAGTATTTTTCCTGAGATGTTTGATTGTTTAAAATACGGTGTTGTCGGCAAAGCATTTGAAAATAATTTGGCGACCTTACAGACTTGGAATCCACGTCAATGGGCAGTTTCTGCTTATGGGCATGTTGATGATAGACCTTATGGTGGTGGACCAGGAATGGTAATGATGTATGAACCCCTACATCAAGCCATACAAGAAGCGAAACGCTCCATGCAAACCACTGTAAAGACCGTATATTTAAGTCCGCAAGGAAGATTGGTTGACCAGAACATGCTAAAACAGCATGTTGATAACCAACAATCTCTTCTTTTTATTGCTGGACGATATGAAGGAATTGATGAACGACTTTTCAATCATATTGATGAAGAGTGGTCCTTAGGAGATTTTGTAATGAGCGGAGGGGAAGTTGCAGCAATGGCTTTCATTGATGCAATGGTCCGTCTAATACCTGGGGCTTTAAATGATGAACGTTCGATAATTGAAGATTCGTTTGTCGATGGGATATTAGATCATCCTCATTATACCAGACCAGCGCATATCGATGGTCTAGACGTACCAGAAGTGTTATTGAGTGGTTCTCACCAGGCAATTGCGCGCTGGCGTCGGCAACAGGCATTAGGTAAGACTTGGTTAAAAAGACCCGAGCTACTTAAAAATTTGGTTTTAAGCCATGAAGACCAACTTTTATTAACTGAATTTAAACATAACGATGGCATGCAAAAGCACGCCATGACCTCATTCAAGGAGTAAGGTATGACTAACATGATTGATATAATCAATGCTGAGCAAATGCAAGGCAAAAATATTCCTCAATTTGGACCTGGTGATACCGTCATTGTCCAAGTTAAGGTAAAAGAAGGTAACCGTGAACGTTTACAAGCATTTGAAGGCGTTGTTATTGCTAAACGTAACCGTGGTTTACACTCAGCATTTACTGTACGTAAAATTTCACAAAACATTGGTGTAGAGCGTGTATTCCAAACATACAGTAACCTAATTGATAGCATTACTGTTACTCGTCGTGGCGATGTTCGTCGTGGTAAATTGTATTACCTCCGTGAACTATCTGGTCGTGCAGCACGTATCAAAGAAAAATTGCCTACCAAAATTGCAAAATAATTTGCAAGTAAAAAAGCACCTGATGGTGCTTTTTTTATCTGCTTTAAATAATGTCAGTTTGACATTATAGTTTAAAAAACAATCAACTGTTTTAAGTTCAAATTTAGTGATGGTTTTTGGGGTTGCAATGTATAAGCTGTAATACCAAATAATAAATTAACCAACAAATTATGAATACTTCCATGTCTTGAATGTTCCATTTGACGAATGTTTTAAAGTTGGTCATTGACTGATTCAATAACCGCTCTTTTGCTAACATGGCAAACATCAATAGTGGTTGCATCCATAAAGAATACCTGTTTGTTTTCTACTTTGGGATTGAAATCTCTAAAACGCATTTGATGAAATATGAATCACGATGGTTATGATTTCACATAAATTCATCGAACAAGATTTCCTATATTTTTTGACCCCTTATTTTAGTACATTACTCTATTTCTGGATATCGAACTCACGTTTTATAAAACTGAAAAAGAGCATATAATAAGGAGGAACGAACGCCCACAATAGATTTAACCGAAATTTCTGCATCATTTTCCTCTAATGATTGCAAAATGTCCGATAAAAGCACAAAGCCTGATGAGCCTCAAATTTTAGACACTTAAACACACAAGAATATCTAAATCACCAAAGCTTTTTATAAGCTTGACTATTGGATAAAATGGTTTTTTTCAATCGGGCAAGACGAGTCTTCACATTTAGTTCAGATTTTTTTACCCCAAGTGCAGAATATCCTAAACCTAATTTATCATCATCCCAATTAAATCCTAAGGCCTTTAAAATACTTGGATATAAATCAAAATGAACGATATTATCACGAGATTTTTGTAATTGCCTATCAGATATCAATAGGTTATAGATGTAATGATTTTGAACTTGACTTAACCTGTCACTAACTGCATTACCCATCACCAGATGATCACCAGTCACCACAATTGTCACACGATCAAGCCAGCCTTTATCTGCAACATAATGAATAAAATTGGCTACTTCAGCACTACTACATTCAACCACATCCTCAAAATTATGTCCGCCTTTCTTTAAACAAGTTTTTGATAGACGACCATCCATACCATGCGTATCAATGGTTAAGATGGTTAAATTAAATGGATTTTGTGACCGCATCAAACGATTAAGTGTACGTTTGGCCTCTATAAATAAATCATCATCAGCAAGCCCCCAAAACTTTAAATCCTGGGCTTTATATCCTTGTTGTTGCCATTCACGTTTTCCATATAATTCATCATAATGGTGGGTCTTAAAAAAAAGCCCTTGGCCTGCAAAATCCAAAGAACTGCCATTTAAAAAAATATTTTTATAACCATATTGGTTTAATACATCCCCCAAACACCAAGCATGCGGCAGAAAAGTTTTAAGATGTTCGCCCAAGGCATTGCCAACATACGCTGTACTCGATTTATAAGGAATACCACACTGACTAGCAATGATCCCTGCCATGGTCCAACCAGTATTAGGCACTTGGCTAAAATGATGAAATGAGAGCTTAGGTAGCTCTAATTGATTAAGTGAGCTCAATAAATCCCGTTTAAATAACTTTTTATTCTGGTAACTTGATTCTAAACTTTCAACATAGATTAATACTAAGTTTTTGGGTTGTTGGGGTATATGAAAATTAACATTTGCTGGATTTTTATAATCACGTAGAAAATAATCAATTGTATTATCAGCAAGCTTAGCTCTTTGATAAACATAATCAATTAACTGATATTCTCCCTCAATTGCCAATACACCTGCTAAAAATAAACATATAGAAATGATTTTTCTCGACGATCGCTTAAAAAACCAGGCAAAAGCTATTAAAAAAAAGCCTAAACACATTAAAAAAGGCTGCAAATGTTGATAAATCACCATTAAACTCTGTAAAAATTGATAAATACCAGTGATATAAAATATTAAATAACAAGACAAAACCATCACAAATATCGTCGATAATGAAAGAGTTGTTCGTAAAAAATGCTTCCTCATTTCTTCCACAATTTTAAAAAAACAAATTAGCCACAATGGTAAAATTAATATACCCAAAAATTGACTCAAACTTGTATAAATATCCCCGGTAAGCAGGCCAGACTGACCAAAATCAATTAATGTTATTATTTGTTCCCACTGACAAAGACCAAAAAATTGATAACTCTCTACCGCTAAAGATAAAAATAACAAACCCAAAACACTTAAAACTGATTTTGGATACTTAAGGGTATCCATAAAGATTAATAACCCAAGTATTTGAAAAAGATAAATTAAATAAGTTGTACTCAAAAACCCAGAAAAAAAAACTGAAATGAATAAACAGTAATCGTGCCAAGGTTTTAGTGGTCGTTTTAAAAAAAACAAACATCGATGAATCGCATATCCATAAAGACTTGCCAACATTAAAAAATAATAAGAATAATCAACATTCATCTTATTTTTTAAAGCAAAATAATGGATAAAAAATAAAGAAATAATGAGGTAACCTAAATAAGGAATATAATGTTTTGTTTTTGAAAATCGCTTGATGCAATTTAACATAAATGCGAAATCATCCCTGATTATAAAAATTTAGTATACAACAATGTCCATCAAATGAAACAAAGCAACCTCATCATTGTCTCATGAATACATCAGAGGCATTGCTTAGAATGAGTTAAAATTGTATATTTAGTGAAAAATCATTTAATTTAGTTAAATTAATTTCAAAAAAATATCATACCCCTTGGTCTTTTAGCACAAACAGTTGATATTTATCGATACCCTAAAGTTAACGGGAAAATTTTCAATATTACTGAGTTACAGCTACTTTTCCCATCCAGGAATTACCAAAGCCATTAACTATAATAGTTTTTTTTAATTCGCAACCCCATTATTCAGGTTTGTGTGGGTAGAATTATTTAGGATAGGATAGGATAGGATGGTATGAGATATAATACTAGGAGAGTAAAAAAGAATCTGTTTTGTTTGAAAAATTTACAATTTTGTTGTTTTTTTCTTCGGGTTTTTCTCATGCATCTCTACCAAAATGTGATACGAATACATGCTATTGCTCTTGGACAAGCCCAGATGATCCATGTACCACATCGAGCGGAACCACCAACCTGGAACTTTTAGCAAATTTGACTGATTTGGGTATTTTTTTCAAGAATACTCAAGAAAAAAGCAGCAAAAATCAAAGTAAACATCATAAAACAAGTAGAGCTCATCAAATACAGAATCGTTGTGGGTTGTATAAGCTTTCCTATTATCTACCTGTTTAATTTAGTTTAGTATAGAAATACAGATGGTCAAGTCCATTTTTTTCATCTGAATTTACAGCATTTTACGGACATAACCCGAACTCACGTTGAATAATATCTTGCCCTTTACTCAAGTTTTAAAAACATCTGCCGATAATCTAGTATATAAAAGCATATCTTAGGATTATCATGAAAAAACTTGTATTTCTTCTCATGTCTTTTTTGATAAGCGATTTATGTATTGCAGGTTGTGATTTAACCAAATTTCGCTGGGGTTGCACGATTTACCCTAAAATCAAAAATACACATCGAGATGATGCTTTAATTTATTGTGGGAGCACCAAACTTTATGTCAGTAAACAACAATTCGATTTGATTAAACATTATCAAAACACCGGTGTTCACATGAGTATCATGGTCAATGATGTCTATTATGACGGCCCCTGCGTGGCAGCAAATCACAAGGTGGACTTAAGAAGACCTGATAAAGTTCAATATTTCTAACAATTTTTATCAATTTGAAACCAAATTTCATTGCGTCGTAAAAATGGCAAAGTCCAGGGTGGGTCATAAAATGCAAAAATAGGACCTTGGATGATTGCACAATGACGCTTTGCAACAAAGGTTTCTAAATTCTTTTGCTGTTTCAGTAGCGAACGTTTATTAATACTCCCAGAAAAACGAATCACAGCGTATCGCCCATTAGTGACCTCTTCTACCTTCAACTTAGCATCTATCGGATGTGGAATCTCTTCTTTTTTAAGATAACGAGGCATGACAAATGCAATTTTCCACTTTTCCTGACTCATCGATTGTAAAACCGGGGTGGTCATTGAGATTTTTTTACGTGCTTGATTGGCCCCAGAGATATAACGAAACAGCGACTGAAATCCTGATTGAATAGCCAATTTTCGAGAACCAACCTCTTGAGTTATCACTTGTTGCATAGTTTTATAATCGCGTATTTCATAAGGCTTTTGTTGAAAAACACTTTCATAAATAGGTTCTTCATAATGCTTCAACATAGAAAAAAGAATTTTAAAAGAAAACCAAAGTCCAAATAAAATTATGATTCCCGCGAAAAATTTTATAATCATACCAGCTCCAAAATGCATTAAAACATTAAAATAAACCAGTTTGGTCTTGATTAAAGCAATTAAATCGTCAACAATATTCATTCACATGCAATCATCATCTTAACATGGCAAACTATATTTTTGACACAGGCTATGCCAAAACTCTTCTCCACTCAGGCAAAATTGTCGCAATTCCGACTGAAACTGTCTATGGTTTAGCCGCCAATGCCCATGATATCAAAGCCATTCAAAAAATATATGATTTAAAAAAACGCCCTTTAGACAAAGCATTGGCATTAAATATTCATCCAAGCTGGAACATTAAGACTTGGTGCTCGGAAATTCCTGAGTACGTCCATCAACTCATTAAATTGTTTTGGCCAGGACCACTGACAATTATTTGTTCAGCCAATTTAGACCATGTGCCACCAAATATTTTAGGGCCCAACAATACCATTGCTCTGCGTTGCCCAAACCATCCTTTAACGCTCGATTTACTCGATAAGCTGGGTACACCGCTGGTTGCACCATCTGCAAATCCATCGGATCAGTTGAGTCCAACCACTGCCTTGCAAGTGATGAATTATTTTCAAGATGATGAGGTTTTTATTTTAGAAGGTGGGCGTTGCCCATTAGGGCTTGAATCCACTATTTTACAAGCCATATCGCCAACAGAATATGATTTACTAAGATTAGGGGCAATTTCATTGGATGCTATTGAAGATTGTATTGGTTTTGCACCGGGCAATATCCCTGAGTCATATTTCAGTGCAAAACTGCCCATTCACATGTATTACTTTAAAAAACCTAGTGAAATACTAGAGTTTGTAAAAAAACATGCCGTGACAAAGTTTTTATGTCTTGCCAGTGAAAATACATTAAAAAATCATGCATTTGAACACCATAAAACCCTACCCCATGATCTTAATGAATATCAACAATCTTTTTATCAAATTTTATTAGATGCTCAAAATGGGCCATATGAGTATATTTTTATTGAGTACCCCCCCATATCGAGAACACTTCAAGCTCGAATTCACAAATACGCAAAGCCCATCAAAGATGCATAATCCCTTACCCAAGTATTGTTTTAGAAAATTTAATGCCTCATAATCATTTTTTGTAAAATTATAATAATTTTAATTCAAATGATAATTCTGGGTTATATTTTTACAATCTTTATTGGGTTCACGCTTGGGGCAATCGGCTCGGGTGGCTCTATTTTTTTAATTCCCAACCTAATGCTATTTTTTCATTATCCCAAAAATGATGCTATTGCTATTGCCTATATCATCACAGGTATTACTGCATTTCTTGGAACCATGCGGCACTATCATTTATTAAAGTGGAATTGGCAATATTTATATTTCATCATTCCTGCCACCATCACCACCTGGTTAACACACCATTTTATAGTACCTTTTATTCCACAACAGATTTGGGGAACATCAATTGATCATATTTTCATTATTATACTGGCGATTTTAATGATTTTTTCTGCCATCGGGATGTGGAAACACCCCAAGCCCAATCATTATCAACATAATGAATTGATAACTATTTTTATGGCTATATTCTATGGCGCCTTGGTTGGTATTTTGGGTACAGGCGGTGGATTTTTACTGGTTCCGACATTTATAATTTTTTTACATATGGAGTTCCAGCAGGCTGTTGAAGCCTCGTTAGCACTTATCATGCTCACCTGCATTTCCGGGGTATTGGCTGACCGTCATATCCTAGAATCACTGGCTTCACATGCATTAATGATTTTAATCTCGCTTTGCATCCTTGGTATGGTTATTGGTCAAAAAATGCATGAATATGTATCAGATAAAGTATTAAAACAATTCTTCATTGGTCTTGTTTTATTGACCGCCCTTTTTATTTTTTTACATGAATTTACAAATCTAGTTGCCATAGAACAACATTTTTTTGAGTAAGACCGACAAATTTGTTAAGCTTAAAAAAAATTTTACAAATCAAAACTCATGAAACATCCATTAATTATTCGCCTACCCAATTGGATTGGTGATGTCATCATGTGCTTACCAGCCATTGAAAAACTACAAGAACTAAAAATACCATTTATTCTCGTGGGAAGGCCTTGGATACATGATTTGCTCAAATCATTAAATACACCCATGATAACTTGGCCCAAAAGCAAAATTGAGGCGATTAAAACCTTAAAAAAACTACCCAGTGAACATCTATTGCTGTTTACCAACAGCTTCTCTAGTGCATTGATTGGTAAATTGGCGGGGAAAAAAGCCCTTGGTTTTGCAACAGATGGTCGCTCTTGGCTTTTGAATACCGCCATCAAAAAACCTAAAAACCAGCATGAAACCGATATTTTTAATTATTTAACCGCACAATGCCTAAACACATGGTTCCCCAAAGTGGATTACGGTATTTTTTCCAACACCCCTATACTAAAGATGGATGCTGATTTAAATCCTCTTCGTCAAAAGCACCATCTTCCAGAACAATACATTGTACTTTGTCCCTTCGCACATGGCACCAACCCCGAAGGCAAACCCAAAAAATGGCCGAACTGGCAAGAGCTATCTCACCAAATCAATAAGCTTAATCCAATCATTTGCCCAGGACCGAATGAACTTTCTGAAGCCGAGGAAATTTTCCCACATGTGCAAAAACTTCCAAAACTATCTCTATCTGATTATTTGCAAATTTTAAGTCATGCAGAGCTCATCATTGCCAATGATAGCGGTCCCATGCACATGGCATGTGCCGTGAATAAACCAACTATTGCTATCTTTGGCGCTACGGATGAGAAAAGAACTGGACCTTATAACGCATTTGTCCTCGGAAAAGCCGGATTTTGGCCGTCTGTTGACGAAGTTTTACAACAAATAGAGATTTTATTGACAAATACCCACTGAAAGATTGTCAGCAGGTTATAAGAGTGCTAAAATAATGTTTTTTTAAACAACTTGCATTACGTTGGCAACAAGCAAAAAGGTTCAATGATTTCTTCAACAACTTTTAAATCTGTTAAAAATTAATGCTCAACCATAAGGAATTTCCTTCATGTCAGATAAAATACGCGGTAAAGTTAAATGGTTTAACGAAAGCAAAGGCTTTGGTTTCATCGAAAGCGAAGGCAAAGATTACTTTGTTCACTTCAGTGCAATTCAAGGTTCTGGATTCAAAACCTTAGCTGAAGGCGCTAACGTTTTATTCAAAGCTGGTATGGGTAAAAAAGGCCCACAAGCTGAAGAAGTTGAAGCAGTTTAAGGCTTTACCTGAGCACAAAGTTCTCGAATTTTGTGCTCAACCTTCTCCATCAGTTCCCTGATATCCTCAATCTTGTAAAACTCATCCAAAGAAAAACCATCTCGAAAATAATATTTGATTAAAGAACGACTTTGTAATAACGCTTGATAAGCATTTTCTAAATTGATTAAACCCTCAATATGCCGTTGAAATGATTGATAACGCTCATCCCAAGAAACATATTGCGCCCCTTCTAACAAATGCTGATAAAGCCATGGCTTGCCACAACCTGCTCGCGCTATCATAAAACCATCACACGCTGTTTGAATCATGGCATCTTTCAAAGAAGCTTGATGTTGTATATCGCCATTTGCAATCACGGGAATTCCTAAATGTTTTTTTACATTATAAATTGCCGCATAGTCACAAGGCTTGTCATAATCATCACGATAGGTTCGGCCATGAACAATTAAAGCATCTGCACCAGCTTGCTCAATTGCCTGAGATAGCTCAATATCTTTATACGCTTCTTGCAGACGAATTTTAACTGTAAGGGGTACTTGAATGGCTTGCTTGACCTTTTTAATGATATTCACCAAAACATCTGGAGTTTCTAAAAGAGCGCTTCCTGCACCTTTTTTTCGAATCTTAGGTTTGGGACAACCGCAATTGATATCAATTAAATCTGCACCAAGCTTCTCGACCACCACAGCAGCTTGCGCCATTTCATCGGGACAAGTTCCTGACAACTGATAGCACAATAAACCCTCATTTGGGCTTTTGAACAAATATCTTGAATGAGACTTGTGTTTAGTTAATACGTCATGCGCGGATATCATTTCGGTAACGCAATATGCAGGTTGTCGGTATGGCATAAATGATTCACGAAAAGGTGCGCAACTATAGCCTGCTAAAGGGCCTTGTATCAGGCGGTGAGGTAAAACCAATGATCCAATCTTTAATGAACTCTCAAACAAAACTTAAGCCTTACTCAATTGATTTTTATGAAAAATATTTTACCACATTGGATGCCTATTTGGTAAATTATTCATAAAATCTATTGATTTGATTCATGATTTTGAGGTGGCTTGACAACCTGGCGGTATTCATAAAAATGTCGATGTCCAGGTCGGTCTGACTCCGTATGTTTATGAAAATAGTGATGATGAGGCTTACCATTTGGAGATTTATACCAAAAGTACCATACCCCCCATAAACTACTCACAAATAAGAATAATAAAATTCCAATCAAATATCGCATTGAAAACTCCTTTATCATCATAATTGTATTATAGCTTAAAATTTGAACTATAATTTAATTAGGCTAATCCATTTGTGACTGATATGAAAATTGCTTTTTTCTCCACTCAAAAATTTGAAAAAATTTATTTCGAACAAGCATCCAAGGACCATGATATCGAATACTTTTATATACCACTGAATGCAAATACTGCCTCTCTCATTGATGGCCATGAGGCGGTATGTGTTTTTGTCAATGACATGATTGACTTAGCTTGTGTTCAAATACTTCAACAAAAAAAAATAAAATTCATCGCATTGCGGTGTGCGGGTTATAATAATATCGACTTAGATGCATGCCATCAGGCCCATATCAAAGTGGTTAACGTACCTCAATATTCACCCCATGCCGTTGCTGAACACGCATTGGCACTTTTATTGTGTCTCAATCGAAAGATTCATAAAGCGTATGCAAGAATTAAAGAAGGTAATTTTGATTTGAATGGTTTACAAGGGTTTGACCTATGTCATAAAACGGTTGGCATTATTGGTCTTGGTGCAATTGGACAAGTATTTGCAAAAATTTGTCATGGCTTAGATTGTCATATCATGGGCTATGATCCAATTAAAAAAGACATTCCCTATATTCATTGGACTGACTTAAACACTTTATTTAAAACCGCAGACATCATCAGTCTCCATTGCCCTCTTAACGAAAAAACCCACCATATTATCAATCATCAAAGTATTCAAAACATGAAAAAAAATGTCGTGATTATCAATACTGGCCGCGGCGCACTGATTGATAGTAAGGCCCTTATTCATGCCTTAAAAAAGCAAAAAATTAGCGGTGTTGCGCTTGATGTATATGAACTAGAAAGTGGTATATTTTTTTATGATCACTCGATGGACATTATTCAAGATGATAACTTAATGCGATTAACGACTTTTCCAAATGTTTTAATCACCAGTCATCAAGGATTCTTAACACATGAAGCTTTAGAGCATATTGCCCAAACCACCATGCAAAACATTCATCAACTCCATTCTGGAAAAAATTGTCCAAATAGCCTTTAAGCAAATTGAAACCAAGCAAAAATTTGGACACAATAGAATATCGTGATAGAAAAGGAATTCAATCTAATGAACTTAAACAAACAAGGCTTTTCACATTTGTATGAAGTCAATTTAACTATTGAAAAGAAAGTTTTTGAAACACACAAAGCTTGGTTAATTGAACATTTTCACGACATGGTTAAAGACAATCAATTTATTAAAGTCAATTTATTGAGTGTAAAAAACATGAATCCAATTGATGATAACGACTTAAGATATCAATCATTGGTCGCACAATACTATATTCCAAATTTTGAAAATTTAATCAATTATTTTAAAAAAATCTCAAACAATTCAAGAAGCCAAGTGACTGAAAAATTGGGCTGTCATTACACCGTAACAAGACGTGTTTTAGAGATTATGGAGGTATATGAACCTTAAGAGCTTGACCAATAGTTACTATCAATCTTTTAAAAAGATTAAATTTTAAAAATCATTAAGAAGTCTTATAATGAAAGAATAAAATATTCTTTTGTGAATTTATGACACATTCAATCCATGTTGTTTGGTTTAAACGTGATTTACGAATAAACGATCATGCCCCGCTTTTTGAAGCAGCGCGGATGGGTCAGTTGTTACCATTATATATTGTAGAACCCAAACTGTGGGGACAACCTGATAGTAGTCGTCGTCACTGGCATTTTATCCACGATTCGCTTGTAGAACTTCACTTGTCACTTGCTCAAATAGGCGCAAGCCTAATCATTCGTATTGGTGAAGCGGCAGATGTGCTGCAGCAACTTTTTGATGAGCTAGGCTCGTTTACGCTTTGGTCACATGAAGAGACAGGGAATGGTTGGACTTATCAGAGGGATATTGCCGTAGGTGCTTGGTGTGGCGCAAATGGCGTTACTTGGCATGAGTTTCCCACCAATGGCGTGGTACGAAAACTGAAAAGTCGTGATGGATGGGCAAAACAACGGGATGCTCATATGACATCACCCATTATTCAAATACCCCACTTAGTGAAAATGAAAATGGGTATCCCATCGCATGAATTACCTGATAAAAATCATCCCATGTTTGGATTAGATTCTATTGGTTCCGTGCAAGAAGGTGGCCGAACGAACGCACAAAAAACCTTGGAGTCCTTTCTAAAGGAACGCGGACGCAATTATATGCAAACCATATCCAAACCTGAGGCTTCCGCTCGACATTGTTCTCGTCTAAGTCCACACATCGCTTTTGGCACCTTATCTGTGCGTGAAATTGAGCAAGCAACAAAATCAAAAATGCATTCACTCCTCGGTAATCAAGACCCCGACGCTTCATATTTTAAGCGAAATCTTTCTGCATTTCTCTCACGATTGGCATGGCACTGTCATTTTATTCAAAAATTAGAACAGCAACCAGATATTGAGAGAGTCTGTATGCATCCAGCATTTGAAGGGATGCGAGAGCCGCATTTTCGAGATGATTATTTTGAAGCTTGGAAAACCGGAAATACCGGCTATCCTTTGGTGGATGCATGTATGCGCTCGTTGCATGACAATGGCTGGATAACCTTTCGTATGCGTGCAATGCTCGTATCGTTTGCCAGTTATCATCTATGGTTGGATTGGCGCAAAACTGCACCATTTCTTGCCAAGCTTTTTACTGACTATGAGCCAGGAATTCATTATTCGCAATTTCAAATGCAATCTGGGGTAACAGGCATTAATGCCATACGGATGTATAACCCTATTAAGCAATCATACGACCATGATCCACAAGGCAAATTCATTCGTCGTTATGTGCCAGAGCTTCAAACCACCCCCGATAGTTTCATTCATGAACCATGGATGTTAATGGCCAATTAAAATG
>DHHZ01000024.1:0-796 GCA_002403515.1 Legionellales bacterium UBA4759
GCGATACCAAGAATTATTTCAGGCTTCGAAGATGGTGCAAAATTACCTGGATTTGTATAACAAAATGATTTAAAAAATTGAAATTACTTAGATTTATAGTTGAAGTTGGTGTATTGTATAGATAATTTTTTATTATGATTTGCTTGGAGTAAAAAAGCGTGAAAGTTGCAATTGTAACAGGGATATCAGGTCAAGATGGTGCTTATTTGGCAGAGGTTTTATTGAAGAAGGGCTATCAAGTTTTTGGAACTTATCGCCGTTCATCGTCTGTTAATTTCTGGCGTATTAAAGAATTAAATATTCAGGAACACCCAAATTTGCATTTAGTTGAATTTGATATTACTGATGTTTCTTCATGTGTACGCTTACTTGAGTTTGCCAAACCTGATGAAGTTTATAATTTAGCAGCGCAAAGTTTTGTAGGGGTGTCATTTGAACAACCCATTACCACAGCAGAAATTTCAGGGATTGGCCCTCTAAACTTATTGGAAGCCATTCGTATTGTGAATCCAAAAATTAAGTTTTATCAGGCATCCACTTCTGAAATGTTTGGTAAGGTCCAACAAATCCCACAAACTGAAAATACACCTTTTTATCCAAGAAGTCCTTATGGGGTATCAAAATTATTTGCGCATTGGATGACTATTAATTACCGTGAGTCTTATAATATTTTTGCCTCTAGCGGTATTTTATTTAATCATGAATCACCACTGCGTGGTAAAGAATTTGTAACACGCAAAATAACCGACACCGTTGCCAAAATTCATTTAGGTAAAGCCGATACATTGTATCTGGG
>DHHZ01000024.1:1202-11219 GCA_002403515.1 Legionellales bacterium UBA4759
TATGTTTTAGCCACCAATCAAACTCATTTGGTGCGTGATTTTGTAAGTCTGGCATTTTCTGCTGTGGATATTGAATTAGCCTGGTCTGGTCAAGAGCAAGATGAAGTAGGTATTAATGTGAAAACTGGTAAACCAGTTGTTAAAGTTGATCCGAAATTTTATCGACCAGCTGAAGTGGATTTGTTGATTGGTAACCCTGAGCGTGCAAAATCTCAAATGGGTTGGGAAGCAAAAACTTCTTTAGATGAATTATGCATGATGATGGTTCAAGCTGATATTCGTCGAAATGAGTTGGATATTTCTTTCTAATGTTAAAGGTTGGATTTGGCCTTGGCTTTTTAGCCAAAGGCCTTCAAAAAAATCATGTGGATGGAATTGGTGTATATAGTCGAGAACTTTATCATGCACTTCTTCCTCAACCTATTGAATTGTTGCCTTATGTCTATGGTCAAAATGATGCAATAACTTTTGCAAAAACAAATCCGCTACATTCATCTTTCATTAAGCATGTTATTGAATCTCAATTTTTTAAAAAAAAAATTGAGTGCGTTTCTGAAGGTTTCAAACCCGATATTATTCACGCCCCCGATCATCTGATTCCTCGTGTAAAAAATATTCCTGTGATAGCAACCGTTATGGATTTAATTCCTTTCATTCACCCAGAATGGACAAGGGGACGGTTTAGAAATATAAAAAATCATTTATTTAAAAATACGATTTTAGGTGCTGACCACATCATTACCATTTCTGAATACAGTAAAAATGATTTGATGAAGTATTTTAATATTCCTGAAGAAAAAATTTCTGTGACTTATCTTGGGGTGAATCCTGAATTTTATCAGCCCTTTTCTGATGAAGACAAAAATAAAGTATTAAAAAAATTAAAACTTGAGCCGGGATTTTTTCTTTTTGTAGGTACCTTGCAAAGGCGTAAAAATCTAGAGGCAGCATTAGATGCGCATGCTTTGTTATCTAATCAAGACAGGAAGTTGCATCCTTTGGTGATTGTGGGTAATGCGGGATGGGCAAGCCAAGAATTATTAGGCCAAATTGAAAAAGATGAACAGGAAGGGTTTGTACGTTGGTTAAAATATTTACCCAATCATGAGGTCAAGTGTTTGTTACAGTCAGCACTATCTTTAGTTTATGTCTCTTTGTATGAAGGTTTTGGTTTGCCGATATTGGAAGCATTTGCGAGTGGAACTCCTGTGATAACCTCCAATGTATCGTCTATTCCTGAAGTCGCCGGTGATGCTGCGATCATGGTCTGTCCAAATGATATCGATGAAATTCAAGCGAGTATGCAAAGATTAATTGCCTCAAAAGATGCTCGAGAAAGTTTGATTGCTCAAGGTTTAATAAAAGCCCAAGAATTCAGTTGGGAAAATTGTGCAAAATCAACGATAAAGGCCTATCAAAAGCTATTGAAGGCGTAGTGTAAGCTATCAAATAATGCTAGGATTGGTATATAAATTAAATGGAATTCTTAAAGGATGTATCGTGAATAATAAAAAAATATTTATTGCAGGACACAATGGTATGGTCGGCTCTGCAATTCTAAGAAATTTAAAAGCCAAGGGATATTCTAATTTCATCACCGCATCCAGACAAGAACTTGATTTATGTATTCAAGCCGATGTCTATCAATTCTTAAAAAAACACCAACCTGAATATATTTTTATTGCTGCAGCAAAAGTAGGAGGCATTCACGCCAATAACGTATATCGTGCAGAATTTATCTATCAGAATTTAATGGTGCAAAACAATATCATTCATGCGGCTTGGCAATTGGGTATCGAAAAATTACTATTTTTAGGTTCTAGTTGTATTTATCCAAGAGAGTGTCCTCAACCCATTCATGAAGATTATTTATTAACAGGTCCTTTAGAACCCACCAATGAACCCTATGCGATTGCAAAAATTGCCGGGGTGAAAATGTGCGAGAGTTATAATCGACAATATGGCATGCAGTATATCAGTGTCATGCCTACAAACCTTTATGGTCCAAATGATAACTATAATTTAAATACTTCTCATGTTGTGCCTGCATTAATTCGTAAATGTCATGAGGCCAAATTAAACAAGTCTCCTGAAGTTATGATTTGGGGAAGTGGTCAACCCAGACGTGAATTTTTATATGTGGATGATATGGCTGATGCTTGTGTGCGTTTGATGGAAGGAAATCCAGAACATGCGTTATACAATATTGGTATGGGTGAAGATTTAACTATTCGGGAATTGGCTCAAACCATTGCCAAAGTTGTGGCTTATGAAGGGCAATTAAAATTTGATACTTCAAAACCTGATGGCACTCCTCAAAAATTATTGAATATTGATAGAATTAAAGAATTTGGTTGGCATCCAACCACCACTTTAGAGCAAGGACTTGAAAAAGCCTACGCAGATTTTTTAACTAAAGGAATTTTGATATCTGAAAATGCCATTTAAGGACAAGTATGGAAATATGTTGGTGTGGTCAAAAAAAACTTGAAAATTTTAGTTCAGATTATTTAGTGTGTAGAAGTTGTCAAACATTGGTTTCTAAATTTGATAGTCTATCTGAATTAGAAAAAGTGGATAATGATGAAAGTGATTTTTATGGAATGCAATATTGGTTAGAAGGAAGTAAGGAATTTCCTGATATCCACGCACGTTCAAGAAGTGATTTGAGTGAACGAAATCTTCATTGGCTGAAGTTTCTTCTCCAATTTAAATTACCACCTGCAAAAATTTTAGAAATTGGTTGTGCTCATGGGAGTTTTTTAGGCCTTCTAAAACATATTGGCTTTGATTGTTATGGTATGGAAATGAGCCCTTGGGTTATGGAATATGCGCGTAAAACTTTTGATATAACAATGTATCCAGCACCTATCGAAAATGCCAAACTTGAAGGTAATCAGTTTGATATGATAGTCATGATGGATGTAGTTGAACATCTTAGTGACCCCGCAGGTACTTTGCAAAAATGTATTGAACACTTATCACCTGATGGTGTTTTTTTAATTCAAGTTCCATGTTTTCCAAATCATTTACCGCCTGAAAAAATATTAAATAACCAACATCCCTTTGAACAAATGATGATCCCTAATGAACATTTGTATTTGTTTAGTCAAGAAAGTATAGAAAAGTTATTTAAAAATTTAGGATTTAGTTATATTGAATATTTGCCTGCAATATTTTCACATTATGATATGTTTTTAGTAATCAGCAGAAAACCTTTGAAAAAAAATACATCCATAGAAATTGATGCGTTTTTACAAACAAATATCAATGGACGAGTTATACAAGCACTCCTGGATTTAAGAGAAATCGAACAAAAAAATGTTCAAAATTACATTAATCTTTCTAATGCCACTAAAAGTTGGAAGTGGAATTTAAAAAATCTTTTTAGAATAACATTAAGCAAATTTAAATGAACAAATTTATGCCCTATAAAAATATTTTAGTTGATTTACTTCCTGTTTTACCAGGTGGTTTAAATGGGGGCGCTAAAGTGATGGTTTTGGATTTATTAAAAACCATGTGTCAATTAGCGCCTGAGACTCAATGGACTTTGCTAATACAACCTGGTGTAGAGCAAGATTTATCAGCTTTAAATTTACCCAATGTTAATTTTTATAAAATTTCAAAGTCACCTTTTTCTTTGAGTTACCGATTTCCTTTATTGCTTCTAAATAAAATGAGGCAACATTTATCTCTGCCCAATTTTATTTATGGGAAATTGTTTAAACAGTTAGAATGGCTTCGTATACATACAACCCCTAAATTAAAAGGGGTTGTCTATGATTTATTATTTTGTCCTTTTACTGATCCTGTTTTTCATCAAAAAAATATTCCGACAGTCTCAATTATTTATGATTTACAATATTTAAGTTATCCCATGTTTTTTAGTTTTGATGAATTATTACATCGCAATCAAGTGATTAAGCATGCTTGCTCCAAAGCATCAAAATTGGTTGCAATCTCTGATTATTCCAAAAATAGAACCTTGGAAACTCAAAAGCTTTCAGAAAATAAAATCAAGGCAATTCCTATTAGTTTAAGTAAGCGGCTCGAGGACAAATTAAATCCAAGCAAGACGCTGGAAAAGTATCAACTGATAGCGCAAAAATATTTGATATATCCTGCAAATTTTTGGAAGCATAAAAATCATGAAATGTTGCTATTGGCATTTCAGCAAGCCATTAGAGAAGCAAACCTCGATATCAAATTAGTATTAACAGGTGCGCCTTGTGAACGGCAAAAATTTTTAAAAAATGCAGTAGAAAAACAAGGGTTATCAGACCGTGTGATTTTTCTGGATTATGTTTCAAATGATGAATTGGCCTCTTTGTTAAAAAATAGTTTGGCGTTGATTTTCCCTTCATTGTATGAAGGCTTTGGTATGCCAATTGTTGAAGCCATGGCATTGGGTGTGCCCGTGCTCTGTAGTAATGTGACGTCTTTGCCAGAAGTTGCTGGGGATGCTGCTATTTTATTTACACCACAAAGCTTAGACAGTATGAAAAAAGCCATCATGGAAGTCTATGAAAATCATTCGCAAAGAGAAGAAATGATTCATAAAGGCTATCAACAAGCAAAACAATTTTCAGATGTGCATCAAATGGCTAAAGATTATTTAGATGTTTTGGAAAGTGTTTGATGCAATAAACAAACTCAGTCATGTAATTTTTTGTAACAGGGAAGGATATGTTAAAAAACGAAACAATATTTGACTATGTTATCATTGGTGCTGGAATTGTTGGCATGAGTGTTGCCTCAGAGTTAATTAAAAGAAATTCAAAAGCCTCGATCGCTATATTGGATAAAGAAATAGATTTAGGTAAACATGCCAGTGGTCGAAATAGTGGTGTATTGCATTGTGGCATATATTATCGTGATGATAGTTTAAAGGCAAAAGTTTGTGCAAAAGGTGCAGAGCTCATGAAAGCTTTTGCAAAAGAACATAATATCCCACTGATTAATGGCGGAAAAGTCATTGTGCCAGCATCGGAAAAACATGCGATAACAATGCACTCACTGATGAATAATGCTAAAAATAATGGTGTTACTGCCCATTGGATTGATGAAAAGCAACTATTGGAATTAGAGCCATTTGCTAAACCTGTTGAAAAAGCAATTTATTGTCCTGCAACGTCGGTGATTGATAACAAAGGCGTTTTATTTGCTCTAAAGAAATTATTGGTTGAAAAAGGAGTGAAGTTTTTTCATGACTGCAAGGTTATCAATATCCAAACATCTTCAAAGCAGTTAAATACTTCACAAGGCAATTTCAATTATCATTATTTGTTTAATTGTGCTGGTGCTTATGCAGATCATTTAGCAAAAATGGAAGGCCTTGCATTAAATTACACACTTCTTCCTTTTAAAGGAATCTATTATAAATTATCAGAAACTGCGGCTAAAAAAGTAAATTCTAATATTTATCCGGTACCTGATATTTCTACGCCATTTTTAGGCGTACATTTTACGCGCTCAGTTTATGGTGATGTATATGCAGGGCCTACAGCAATTCCTGTTTTGGGGCGCGAAAATTATCATCGTTTACAGGGTATCAATGTCAAGGAAACTTCTGATTTGGTGATGCAGTTGGTCAAATTAATGTGGACGAATCAGCACAATTTTAGAACTCTTGCTAAATCAGAAATAAAGAAATATAGCAAAAAAGTATTTTTTGAAAATGCAAAACAATTACTTCCATCATTAGAGATAAATGATTTAATTTCTTGCTCTAAAGCAGGTATTCGTCCTCAACTTATGAACAAAGAAACAAGATCTTTGGAAATGGATTATATTTTTGAAAAAACAGATTCCTCTATTCATGTCTTAAATGCCATATCTCCGGCATTTACCAGTTCTTTTGCTTTTGCGGAAATGATAGTGGATGAGGCTGGTAATTAAAGATTTTTAGGAAATTCAAATGAAATTAAGTATTGTGACACCTTCGTATCAACAAGGTCAGTTTATTGAGCGTACCATTCAAAGCGTTTTGAACCAAAATTATCCGCACCTTGAATACTTGGTATTCGATGGTGGTAGTCAAGATGAAACGGTGGATGTTTTAAAAAAATATGCTACCAACGTGCAATGGGTATCAGAAAAAGACAAGGGGCAAGCCGATGCTGTCAATAAAGGCATACTGGCAAGCTCAGGTGATATCCTGGGGTGGCTGAATTCAGATGATGTGTATTACCCCGATGCTTTTGCTAAAGTGATGGATTTTTTTGAAAACAATCCGCATGTTGATATCGTCTATGGACTCGCTGATCACATTGGTCTAGATGATAAACCTTTTGAAGAATACCCCACAGAAGCTTTTAATTTTGAACGTTTAAAAGATGTCTGTTTTATCTGCCAACCCACCGTTTTTTTCCGTAAAAGATTGTTTGAACAACATGGTTTGCTTCGTGAAGATTTAAATTATTGCATGGATTATGAGTTGTGGTTAAGACTTGCCAAGCAAGGTGTTCAGTTTGGCTTTATCAATGAAAAATTGGCAGGTTCTCGTTTTTACCAAGATACCAAAACCATGGGTGCCCGCAAAAAAGTTCATTATGAAATCAATGACATGATGAAAGAAACTTTTGGGAAAGTACCGGCACGTTGGATAATCAATTATGCACATGTCGAATTAGAAAATAAAATTGATAGACAACGCGCACCTATAAAGTTTCGGATGCACTTAATAGCTCACTCCATTTGGTCAAGCTTTCATTGGAATCGACAGTTGGACAAGGACTTATATCCTATATTTTTATCTTGGGTAAAAAAATAAAATGCTTGAGCAATCAACTCAATTGAGTACCAGTTCTAGCATGGTCTTATTGCGCAAAAAGTATTATGAGAGTCTAAGTTTTATTGATTCAATGGCCAAAATTTATGGGGAGCTTGGGTATTATCGACAAACCTCTTTGTATGTTTTAGCTTTGGGTTTGGGTGCTGCCGGTGTGATTTTCATCAATACACTATTTTTTATCACAGCAGTGATAGCCCTAAATATGATGTTTTATCTTCATTCACAGTCCAAAATTATAGAGCTTAATTTTTCAAAATTGGCTGAAGATTTTGAGAAAAAAGAAATCTTGTTAAAAAATATAGTGGGTATGATTACAAAATTAAAAGAAAATTCGAGTGAAAGTAGCATAGGGCAAGAGCAGGGTAGTTTTATTGAAAAGCTAGAAGCCCAGAATCGATATCTGACTAGACTCGAAGCGGAATTAGATGCTCAATATGCCTTACTTGTGGCAGAAAATGGTGATGAGGTTTTAACACCATCGTCACCATAAGAAATATTTCAGGCTTGGCATGCTTTTATAATCACTTTGGCCGTATTTTCCCAACTGAATTTTTTGGCTTGCTCTAAACCGTCTAGAGTGAGCTTTTGACAAAGCATCTCATCCTCAAGAAGCTTTTGCATTGCTTTTGCAATATCATCAACTTCAAAAGGGTTAACCAAAAGTGTAGCATGACCTGCAACCTCAGGCATTGAGCTCACATTAGAAGTGATGACAGGGGTTGCACTTTGCATGGCCTCTAAAACAGGTAAACCAAAACCTTCATAAATTGATGCATAACAAGATAGTTTGGCGGCTGAAGTGAGCTCATACAACGCTTGGTTTGAAACATATTGTAAAATTTTGATTTCTTGTTTTTCAATCAAGTTTTTTACTGCATCCGATAGTTTAATTTGACCCCAACCAGATGCTCCACAAAGAACCAAAGGATAGGCTTTTCTTAAATTATCAGGAAGCTCTGCGTAGGCTTCACAGGTACGAATGAGATTTTTTCTGGGTTCAAAAGTACCAATCACTAAAATGAATTTTCGATATTCTAAGCCGTATTGTTGAAGGGTATCTTTTGTGTCTTTGTCATTTCTTGGTTTAAAGTGTTCTGATGCACCACAGTAAGCAACATGAATTTTATTGGGGTCAACTTTGAAGATATCAACCATTTCAGCTTTACTAAATTCTGAAATAGTGACAATCGCTTTTGATTTATCGATGGTTTTTTTAAGATACCGTTTAAAAATATTGCGGCGATATTTGGGATGTGTTTCAGGGTGTCTGATAAATGATAAATCATAAATACAAGGTACACTCGGAAGCTTGCTTTTAAACAATACAAAATTTGGTTCGAAATACACATCAGCTGGGTGTTGATTTGAAAATTTTGAAAAACGATAGTTTTTAATCAATCGATTGATTTGGTAGGCCAAAGGCAATTGCATAGCAATTTTTTTGTATGCCGACATTTTAGACTTTTTGCTAGATGTTGCTGGTTGTGGCTCATTGAAATGGTAGCTGATAAGGTCATCTTTTAAAAGAGTTTGTAAGGCCTTGAGATTTTGATAGGCAAAATGACCAATGCCAGTGAGCGGTTGCTGGATGCAAGATGCATTGAATATGATTTTCATGAATTTTTTTCAAAAAAAAAGAATGCTTAAGTTTATATGAAAATCTTTGGATAATGAACTATGTGATGTTGGGTAATTCCTTGCATTTACAAGTTAAATTACAGATGCGTCAATTAAAAACTACTTAAATGAGTAATGATTGATTTAAAAGATGAGTCTTTTTCATAAATTTTTAATTGTATATCTGCACTTGTGCCTTTATCTAAGATATGAAGTACGTCAGGTATTCTATCTTGAGTTCCGAGTTCATGCATACTTTCTTCTAAATCGCTTAATAGGTTTAATATGGCTTGATGATAAGTGAGGACTTCTCTATCTTGTGGATTGATAAAATGACCTGACAAACCATAGCGAGCTGCACTCCATTTATTTTGTTGATCAACGGTATATGAAGTCTCTTGAATAATATTACCTTGCATTAATTTTTTTTCAATTTGATAGACCAAAGCTTGAAATAAGGCAGCGATAACCATTGCATCTTTCTTCTGATGTACATTGTCACAAATTCGACACTCCAAGGTAGGAAAAGTATTATGTACGCCTAAGTCCCACCATATGTCTTTAGCTGTTTGAATGTCACCAGACCTTTTTAAATTATCTACAAATAGATTGAAATCATCCATATTTTCAAAACGACCTGGTAAGCCTGTGCGAGGCGGAATTTGCATGAGTTGGGTTCTATAAGATTTTAGCCCAGTCGATTCCTCTTGCCAAAAAGGAGAACTAGTCGATAAAGCTAACAAAATTGGTAAGTAGGGGCGTATGAAATTTACCAAAGGATAACGCCATTCCACATGCCTAGGTTTTGTATGGATTTGTAAGCTGCAACAAATAAATGATTCGCCGGTTTTTTGCATGAGTTCTTGAAGACTTTCATTTCGTTCAAATGGTGTCAACATAATTGTATTAAAATTAATTTTTTGAATGGGTGTTGAGCTATTCAAAATTAGTAAATCATGTTTGATGGCTTGATTATGGATATGAGTTAAAAGCCTGTCATGCTCAGTTTCTAGTTCATCGACATTTTTGCAAATGGGGGTGTTAATTTCAATTTGACAGCAGAACCCTTCAGTTTTGATTTCTGATCCAAAAATTTTTTTGATTTCATTTGGCGTGAGATTAATTAATTCATATGTTTTAGAGTCTAAAATATAGAATTCTTGCTCCAGACCTAATGTATACATATTAATCTTCCTTAATTCTAGATATCTCTTTCGCCCAAATACTTATTAAATTGTAATAACGATGAAAATCATCAATATCTAAAGACTCATTTTGGCTATGTGCGTTAGAACCTTTGGGTGTAATTAATAAAATTGGGATTTTTTTGTCTGAAAAAAATCTAGCGTCACTTGCACCGTGAGAGCGTGTTGTCCCTATATCAATTTGATAAATTTCTTTAGCATATTTTTTAAATAATTTAATTTCTGGAATATCAACTTCAATATGATTGGGATGGGCATCCTTTAAGATTTCAAAATTCGCCTTTTTTTCCTGAGAGAGTCTTTCATTTAGGAATTTTTTGAATTGCTCAATATCAAATTCTGAGGTGTACCGAATATCTAAAGTGGCTTGGGCACTATCAGGAACTTGGTTAATGGTTT
>DHHZ01000040.1 GCA_002403515.1 Legionellales bacterium UBA4759
CAGCTTCGAGCAAACCCTGAGGCTGCGATGGATTACCTAACACAAGCGCAAGTCAACTTTTATAGAAACCTCACATGGTGGCAAATTGTCTTTGGCTATTTCAACGGCACCGGTTATGGCATCGGTCTTTTAAAAAATAGTCTTGATAATCTTTTAGAAAAAATCAATGAGAATATTTCTGTACCAGCTGGTTTAAGAAATTCTTAGTCAATAAGAGTAAGATATTTTCATAGAGTTACAACAAATTTATCTATTTCACTTGACTAAATTCAAAATCGGGTCTAAATCTTAAAAATACACTTTATATTTTCTCTTTCATTTTGCGAGTGAAACATAATGGCTTTTTTTAAAAAGAATTATGCAAACATCTCCGCTCTTCAAATCGAGGATTATATTCCTGTATCTGTATATCAACATCTATTACCCAAGCATCAAAAGTTGCTAGAAAAACTTTTTAATACAACCTCTCCGCAATTAGAAAAATTCTTAAGTAAAATCTCTAGCAATGGTGTGATTGTGACACACGAAATGCTCGAAAGGATGATTGAACAATTGTTCACTGAAAATCAAATTCCATTTCAAGCATTAAGCATAGAGGTTGCTAAAAACTGCATAGCCTCGCCGCTTACTCATCAGTATCCAGATGCCTTCAAATTTTTCATACAAATTATTCAAGAGTTAAAAATTTGGAAGAATCTTAACATCGATGAAACTACCATATACCATCACTTTAATGTCATTGATAAAATGATTTCATCCGATATAGAACTAAATTTTTCAGAGCAAAATTCAAAAACTCCTTTTTGGAAAAAACAACCGAGCTTTCCAGAAATGACCGCATTTAAATTTTTATTTGAGAATTTCAAATATTTTCACTCTGATGAAATGATCCAAGCCAAAAGACCTATGAATTTATATGAATTGTATTGTCTATTCGAAGAAGCCGTACTCGCAAGAAATCTTACTAAGACATCTTCTGAACATCAAGCAATTTTAAGAGCACTGCATGCCAGCGCAATGATATTCACAGCCATAAAAATATTTCCAGCAGCTTTTCCTGATTTTATTGCTTATCACGTGGATAATAGCCCCATAAATGCAATTCCACCTTTAGCGTTGACAGAAGATGAAAACTTTAATAGTTTTTTTGGTCGGCATCCACATCTTCAAAAATTCAATGAAATTGGGTTTTATTTAGCGTTTAATACCTGGATTGAACAACTTCAAAAAAATTACAAACTATCTGAAACAACTGACATTAAAGATTGGCTTAAAGACGCACTTCTATCAGATGAGGTTTTTCAACAGAATTCAGAATCATTTCAAAATATTTTTAAAAGACTTATTTTTATATTCAATCGATTAACAATATCAGGTTACCTACTTCGTTCACCTGTTTTAAAAGGTTTGGGATACCATCCATTGATTCACACCGAGTATCCCATTAAATTTTTAGAAAACTATCCCTTGTTTATATCCTATTTTAAAGATTGGTCGGAACAAGAAAAGGATGATTTTTTAGATGCCGTGCTTTTATTTAACCATTATAAACCCATATCAAATCCATTATTTTTATCAACGCCTTAAAAACCCACCAACCTATGAAATACATTATTTAATCAATTTGTTTTTTTAAAAATTCTTTTTGAGAGTGTCATAAAACGCATTATTGTTATATAAAAAACCATATCTGGTAGAAAAACCGAATAAAGGTTTTTGTTCACAACTATTACTGCTATAATCTTAAATTTGTCGTAACAGGTTAATAAAATTATGCTATCACAAGATGAAACCTTAAAGTTAATTGAGCATACTCTTGAAGAAATGAAGGCTCAAAATATTATCCAAATCAATGTCTCTAAAAAAACATCGATTGCTGATTATATGTTTATTTGTACTGGCCGTGCTAGCAGACACGTATTGGCAATTGCAGATGAACTTTTTGCAAAACTTAAAAGTGCTGGTTTAGAGTATCTTAGAATTACAGGTACTGAAAATGGTGAATGGGCTTTACTAGATTGCGGTGATATTATTGTTCACATCATGCTCCCTGAAACGCGTTCATTTTATAATTTAGAAGAAATTTGGTTAGATTCAGCTGAACCTACGCAACATGCTTAAAATTACTGTTTGCTCAATTGGGCAAAAAATGCCCAAATGGGTGGAAATCGCAAGTGAAGACCTCCTCAAAAGAATGGAAAGAAAAATTCAACTGGATTGGATTGAAATTCCTTTGATAAAAAGAACTGGAGCCTCTCAGCTGTCACAAATTCTTGAAAAAGAATATCATCTCCTACTTGATTCTATTCCACCAAAAGCGCATATTATTTGTTTGGATGCAAAAGGGAAAACATTCACAAGCGAAGGACTTGCAAAACGCATGGATGAGTTACAACACATTCATTCACATTGGTGCTTGATAATCGGTGGACCTGAAGGACTTCACCCTGCGTTAAAAGAAAAAGCGAATGAAATGTGGTCACTTTCATCATTAACGTTTCCGCACCCCATGGTAAGACTAATTCTTTTAGAAAGTCTTTATCGTTCCTGGTGCATATTAAATAACCACCCATATCATAAATAGAATAATAATTTAATGAACAAAAAACTTTTTGAACCACAAAAAAAACGTCATAAATCCATTCAAGAGGTGTTAAATTTTCGTGTTGGTTTCCTTCAATTTATATTCTTAGTATTTGCTATTCTATTAGTTGTACGATTAATCTTTTTAACTTATTTTCAGTATGTACACTTTGCGACTTTATCGCTAAAAAACCAAATGAAGATTCTTCCGGTAACGCCACCTCGAGGTATTATTCTGGATAGGAATGGCGTGATTCTTGCTGAAAATCAGCCAGTTTATGTTCTAGAAGTTGTACCAGAGCATGTCAAAAAACTGGATGAGTCTCTTAAAAAAATTCAAGCCCTGATGCCAACAATCACCAAAGATGATTTAGAGCGTTTTCACAAAGAAAGAAAACAACATCGTCGTGATACACCATCGGTTCTCAAAATGCATCTGTCGAGAGAAGAGGTTGCTATATTTGCTAGCCACCAATACCAATTCCCAGGGTTTAGTATATCAGCTCAATTGATGCGACATTATCCATTCAAAAAGAAAATGGCTCATATCATTGGATATGTTGGACGAATTAACGAGCAAGAATTACAAACCATCGACAGTATCAACTACCAAGGCACCAACTTTATTGGTAAACAAGGCATAGAAAAATATTACGAAAATATTTTACATGGCACCGTTGGTTACGAACAAGTTGAAACCAATGTCAATGGAAAAATTATTCGCGTGATTTCCAAGCAACCACCAGTATCAGGTCGTAAAATTTATCTGACCTTAGATTCTAGATTACAAAAAGTAGCTTACAAAGCGCTAAAAGGTGTTGAGGGGTCGGTGGTTCTTATTGATGTAAAAGACGGCGGACTTCTTGCCTTGGTTAGTCGACCAAGCTTTAACCCAAACCTATTTACCACTGGCATCAGTTCCAAAGACTATAAAGAATTATTAAATTCACCTGATAGACCCTTGTTTCACAGAGCTGTTAGAGGTCTCTATCCCCCCGCATCAACAGTAAAACCATTCATGGCCATTGCGGGTCTCGATGGTGGCGCAGTCAATGAGAAATTTGGGATTAGAGATCCGGGCTGGTTTATGTTGCCTGGCGTATCTCACCGATATCGAGACTGGAAACGAACCGGGCATGGTGTTGTGAATGTTACGCGCGCTGTAATGGTTTCATGTGACATCTATTTTTATACTCTAGGTCATCGTCTGGGCATTACAAACATTGCTAAAATGATGAAAAAATTTGGTTTTGGCGAATTAACAGGTATTGATATCCCTGAAGAGCTTCCTGGCATTATGCCTGATCCTGTATGGAAAAAACTGAAGAAACATCAGAGCTGGTACCCAGGAGATACCATTATCACATCCATCGGTCAGGGTTTTTGGTTAACCTCCCCTTTACAATTAGCAAATGCCGCATCTGCCTTAAGCCAAAAAGGACATTCCTTTCAACCTCATCTATTAAAAGAGATGATTGATGAAAATGATCATCAAATTCCATATAAACCTGTTGAAAGACCAGTCATAGAGCTTTCTGATCCCAAATATTGGGAGCTTGTGCACGAAGCGATGCACTCAGTGATTACCAATAACGAAGGCACAGGCTATCGTTTTGGACGAGATGCTTTCTATCCAGTGGCAGGCAAAACTGGTACTGCTCAAGTATTTGCGCTAAGTCAAAATGATCACAATAAAAAAACCATCATCACCAACAAATATTTAAAAGATCACTCTTGGTTTATTGCTTTTGCACCCGTTGAAAATCCAGAAGTTGCCATCGCTGTGATGGTTGAGCATGAAATGACAGCCTCACAAGTTGCTCGACAAGTACTCGATGCTTATTTCAAAGGTAGAAATCAAGAATTTTTAGCACTCAAAGAACAAGAACGCTTATCTCATTTACCCAGTGAGGTTCATAATGAACATTAAAAACAATTCACCTGCATATCAACTTCCAAAACTGGGTCTGCATCTCGATTGGCCTTTACTCATTTTAATTCTGATACTATCTTCATTTGGTTTAATAATCCTCTACAGCGCAGGTGGTCAAAGTATGGCTGTATTATTGCGACAGCTGATGCGTTTAGGCTCTGCTTTTGCATTAATGTTAGTACTTGCCTTTATCCCCCCTCATAAATACAAAAGCTGGACGCCGACACTGTATTTTTTGGGTTTAATTTTGTTGGTTGCGGTCATGATCATAGGCAAAATTGGTAAAGGCGCGCAAAGATGGCTTGATTTAGGATTCTTTAGATTTCAACCGTCAGAAATAATGAAATTAGCCGTACCCATGATGCTTGCTTGGTATATTGATAAGAAAAAAATTCCAATGACAGCCAGTACAATCATTATCAGCGCCCTTTTAATGCTTATTCCTTGTGCCCTAATTGCTAAACAACCTGATTTGGGAACTGCGATTATGGTGGCAATTGCCGGTGGTTCGGTTTTATTTGCTGCAGGTTTAGCTTGGCAGTTTTTTGCAGTTGTTGCCATTGGTGGCGCAATAGCAGCGCCTTTTCTTTGGCATTTTTTACATGATTATCAAAAAAAGCGCCTAATTACTTTACTACATCCTGAAGCGGACCCTTTGGGTGCGGGTTATCATATTATTCAATCAAAAATTGCCATTGGGTCGGGGGGAACATTTGGTAAAGGCTGGCTTCATGGTACACAAGCGCATCTTAATTTTTTACCAGAGCACGCAACAGATTTTATTTTTGCAGTTTGTGGTGAAGAATTTGGGCTTTTTGGCGGGACAATCATTATTATTTTATTAACTTTAATTGCTTCAAGAGGTCTTTACCTTGCCAAGAATGCGCATTCCACATTTACAAGATTATTAGCAACAAGTCTCATTTCAACATTTTTTCTATCAGGCTTTGTGAATATTGCCATGGTGATGGGAGTTTTACCTGTTGTTGGTATTCCACTACCTTTAGTCAGTTATGGTGGTACTGCCATGTTAACATTTTTTGCATTTTTTGGGGTGATTATGTCCATAGGCACACATCGCATCATGTTTGAAGAAGAAATGGGTTAATTGACTTACATTTGACGCAATTGTATACTTCACTTCACTTTTGATTATATTGTCAAACTTATGAAAAAAACTCTGTACACATTCATATTAAGTCTTGTCAGTTTTACCCTTTTTGCACAACAACATTTTAATTACAACGGAGTTATCACCAAAACTTTAAGTACGCCTGAACCTAAAAAAGTCACTTTAATGAAAATTGAAATGACCAGCGCACTAGAAAATACCTTTAAAAAAAATCTATCACGTCATTTATTATTAAAAACTAGTTCACCATCAGCGCAATCAATACAATTGAATATGAATGATATTCCTGTTGCTGATCAGGGCTACCATGGTAGTTGTGTGGTATTTGCTGTTACTGCTGCATTGAGCGCTATTCAAGGTAAACCCATGAGTGAATTGTGTACATTAAGTCTTGGACAATATATAGAAAGCAATGGCCACCGAAGCAGTGGCTGGCATGGGCAAATCATTCGAAATATCATGTCTAGACTTGAAGACTTTGGTGTTGTTACACTTGAGCAGCAAAAACAACTGGGTTGTGGCGGTATGATTGAATACCCAACCAAAGAATTTAATTTTCCAAATCCCATGTCTCCTGAAGAGTATCACAATATGAGTCAATCACTGGATGATATTGGTTTATATTCATGGTCAAACTATTTCGATATTAATCAATGGATTAATAAAAATATCCCAGGCGAACAAATTCTAAGTTTAACTAAGAATGCACTTAATCATCGGCACCGTGTTGTGATTGGGGTATTAATTCCTGGTTTATTTGGAAATTTAGGTGCTTTGGGTAACCATCACGTAGAAAATGATACTTGGGTAATCACTTCTGAAATCCAAGATTTAATTGCAGACATTGATACCAATTCGTGGGTCTGGGGTGGACATGCGATGGTCATCACAGGTTATGATGACAATGCGATTTCTATTGACGATGAAGGGCAAGAGCATAAAGGTCTGCTCACACTACGAAATTCTTGGGGCGAAGAGGCTGGAGATCATGGCAATTTTTATATGTCTTATGATTATTTTATGCATCTTGCTTTAGAACTTGTTGAAATTAATGATGATAATTAAGGATATAAAATGAAAAAAATAATATTTTTATCAATCGCCAATTCACAAGTGAA
>DHHZ01000062.1 GCA_002403515.1 Legionellales bacterium UBA4759
GGCTAATTAACCGCTTACAATATATCAAACAGTTGGTGATTGAACTCGAGTCTCTGGTTGAGGCTAATGGTGTCGCAATTAAAAAACCTCTTTCCCACATTGCCTTTCTCATTGAACAACTCCAACCTTTCCAAACCAATAAGGAAGTGTGGTTTACAAGCATCAATCAGGAAGAATTGAAAACGGTGCAACAACATTTGATTAATATAAATTTGGCTATTATTAATGCGTTACATGACTTGTCACAAATAGATGTTAAATAAGGTCAGGGAGAATGGTATGTCCGCAGACAAACGATCAGAAGTCGTAAGTGAAAAAGAAATACAACAAAGTTTAGAAGATAAACTGGTAGATGCTGAAAATAAATCTTTTAAAGATGTTCTGTATGATATTGTAACTGGAATAATGGCTCTTATAGCAGCAGCAATAGCTTTTGCCCTATTCTTGCTACTTGTTAAAGCCGCTGGTCCTGCGGCCGTGGTGATTGGTCTTGGTGGTGGGGTGGTTGTTTTTGGTATTGCAGCTACATGTATCGGTGTTAGTATGATATTGGACAATACAATTAAATTATTTGCAAAACTTCTTGACACGACTGTTTCATTATTGTCAGGAAAAAATTTAGGCGTTGAAACCGGATATTCTAAACTTAAGATATCCGCTGGAGAAGCCTATAATCAACTGAAAATATTTCTAAGTGATGTTGCAACTCGTATATTTGGTTCAAGCGAAGATAAAAAAGAACATACAGCTCCACGAACAACCGGTAATGGTTAATAAATATCATTACTAATTGTATTTTCTATTTCAAAAACGCCAATCTAATTGATGAAAAATCTTGCAATATTGGTGCAATTGCATTAATATCCGTATTGCTTTTAAAACCTTGCCTGACTTAATCCCAAGCAGGCTTAACCATAAGGAATTTCAATGAGACATTATGAAATTGTTTTTTTAATTCATCCCGATCAAAGCGATCAAGTTCCAGGTATCATGGAGCGTTACGAAGGAATTATTGCTAAACATGAAGGCAAAATTCATCGTAAAGAAGATTGGGGCCGCAAGCAGTTGGCATATCCTATTCAAGATGTTCACAAAGCACATTATTTACTTTTAAACGTTGAAATCTCTGATGCAGCGTTAGCTGAGTTAAAAAATGTTGTGAAATTCAACGATGCTATTTTACGTCACTTAATTATTCGTGAAAACCAAGCGGTTACTCATGAATCACCAATGATGCGTAAAGAAAAAGAACATCGCGAAAATAAAGGAGAGTAATTATGTCAAACGCTTTTAGAAGAAAGAAAGGTTCAAATTTAACAGCTGAATCAGCGCCAGCAATCGATTATAAAGATGTTTCTTTATTGAAAAACTATATCACTGAAACTGGTAAAATCGTTCCTAGTCGTATTACTGGTGTTCCCGCTAAAGTGCAACGTCAATTAGCTCGTGCTATTAAACACGCTCGCTTTTTAGCTTTATTACCATATTGTGATAGCCACCGATAATAACAATGAGAACCAGAGTTAACCCATTACAACATTTTGTTGCGAAGCTTCTCCAGAAGCCTCAGTATGCCTGGTACGCAACAATACCTATGTCTTGCTTTGATTTAACAGCATGGTTATCTTTAACCATCATCATGCTGATTATTCTTAGACAAGGCTTGAAATCTGCATGGAATTTAATGTGTGCAAATTTTGTTGTACATGGTTTGGCGTTATATTGGGTTGAACCCGGCCTTGATTCTTGGGTAAATGCCTTTATGGATTTTTGGCCTGGTTATATTGCTGCATTTGTGTTGTTGTATTTTCGAAACTGGGTTTCGGTTGCTTATGCAATTGTGCTCATGAGTGGTGTTTTTGGTGCTGGGTTAGATTTTTTCTTTCCTCACTATGCTATTGCTCAATTGAATCTAATGCTACATGCAGCTAACAAACTTAATTTGCCTTTGCCAGTATCAACATTCACTCAAGTGGTTAAGCAAAACCAAGATTTGAGTATACATTTGATTTTGGGCTTACAAATGTTGTCTGCGGCTTTTAACGCAATCATCAGTTTAACAATGGCACGTTCCATACAATCACAGCTCTTTTATCCCATGGGCTTTATTCATGAAATGTTAAATCTTCGTGGATGCCGATGGTTATTGGTGAGTGTGTTGGTGAGTATGTTTTTGGTTTGGGGAATGGGCTCTTTGATACCTTTATATTTTATACCGACTGTATTGATGTATTTCTTTGCTGTTGGCATGAGTATTGGTGTGAGTGCATTGTCTAAATATCGTGTCCAATTGGTGATGATGGCATTAACCTTGGCTGCTTTTGTATTGCCATATGTCATGATACCAACATTTGTTGTTTTAGGGGCTTTGGATTCTGTAATGAATTTTAGGGCTTTACTCGCTAAACGATTAAAGCCAACCATTTAAGGGGTATATAAAATGCAAGTTATTTTATTAGAAAAAGTACGTGGTCTTGGAAACTTAGGTGACTGCGTAGAAGTTAAGCCAGGTTATGGCCGTAACTTTTTAATTCCACAAAAGAAAGCCGTATTTGCAACTAAAGAAAACCAAGCGGCTTTTGAAGCTCGTCGTTCTGAATTAGAAAAAAATGCTGCTCAATCTTTCGCAAAAGCGCAAGAACGTGCTGCTAAGTTTAATGATTTGACCATAACTATCGCTGCACAAGCAAGTGATGAAGGTAAATTATACGGTTCAGTCGGTATTACTGAAATTTTAGAAGCTTTGCAAGAAAAAGGCGTAGAAATCAGTAAACGTGAAATTCAATTACCAACAGGCCCAATTTACTCGATTGGTGACTATGTTATTGATTTAATTTTACATAGCGATGTAATTGCAAACCTACAGTTAACTGTCGTTTCTGCAAAATAATTAAAGGAGCGAAAGCTCCTTTTTTATATCTTAAATCCTCTTTTTTTAACTCCCAATAATTCTTTGATTTCATTAAATTCAGTTTTATGATCTTTGGGGATTGTAAGCATTTCGATTTTTTCTTGCATGTATGCATTAAAGATTTCAATTCTACTTTCAAAATAATTTAAAAATTCTTCATTGATTAAGTATTCTTGGCTTGGTTTTAACTTGTGTTTGGATTGATAGAGTTCAAGTGGGGTTAATTCATGGACTTGCAAGAAGGGATTATAAATATAAGTTTGATTGTTAAAATCAATACGCACCAAAACTTGATTGTCGGGATAGAACTGTAAAAAAATTTTAAATTTTTCATGATGTTTTTTTAGCAGTTCAAGCAATTGAATAGCCGCATAAGATGCAAATATAGATTGGTTGCCCACATGAAACGTATGGAAAATAAGTGCTTCACGAATAATATTTATTTTTTGAGAAATTTCAAATTGATAGGGGATGATTCCAAATATTTGATACTGGGCACCTAAATCAAAAGAGTTTTTTTTCAAACCAAAAGTCAAGTAATCAACAATCCATAAAAGATTTTGTTGATTCATTTCAAAGCTTTTGAATAAGCCCTTTGCGGAAACTGAAAGTGGATTGAGCAAATCTTCAAGCTTCATCATATATAACCTTTTAATAAATGCTTTGAATATATTATAGGCTATCCATGAGGACATTGTCATGAATCAAAAACATTTTGTTCTTAAATTTTCCCAATGGTTTTTAGCATAAACATATCGATTTTATTTCAGGTTTTAAACAGATTTATCCACAGAAACTGTGGGTAAATATGATGTCAATAATTTTTTAAAAATTATTTAATCTCATAAAATCAGTTAGTTATA
Organism: Legionellales bacterium UBA4759; assembly: GCA_002403515.1. Classification (GTDB taxonomy): domain Bacteria; phylum Pseudomonadota; class Gammaproteobacteria; order Legionellales; family Legionellaceae; genus UBA2653. The sequence goes on from DHHZ01000062.1 coordinate 3,775, forward strand.
AAAGGGTGTTTATTTTTTTTCTAAATGTCCTAACATTACCCAAAAAGTTATCCACAATTTTATTTTGATCATTTGTTTCATTTATTTTCAGATTTAAAAATTTTTAAGAAATATGTTACATCAAGCTTATTTTCATAAGATTTATTTTGAGCTAGGTGAAGAACTTAAAAATGGAATAATTTGATAGGCAGGCACTTCATAAGGATGTGCCTCAATCAATGCTTGAATACAGGACGTTAATTTTTCTTTGGGGCAGATGATTTCAACTTTATACTCAGGTAAGGTTTCCAGTTGCGCAACAGTCCCAATGTGAGGGGTAGCGCCCTCTAAAGGGCGATATTGTCCGGTACCCAGTGTTTGCCAACATGCTTTGTCGTAGTTGCCAAAATCGCCAGCACCTTTTGAAAAAAGGGCTTCCTTGACGATTTCACAATGCGATTCGGGGACATAAAAACAGATTAAATAGAACCGTGTTTCCATTTAATATTGCATCCTAAGCTTGGCTTTTGTTCACGTTCATTGACTTTATTATTTAAAGCGCAATCAATAGCATTTTTTAAATCATCACCTGATACTGGAATTTGATTGCCAGGTCTTGAGTCATCAAATTGACCACGGTAAACAAGTTCTAAGTTTTGGTTAAACAAATAAAAGTCAGGGGTGCAAGCAGCATGATAAGTTTTTGCCACTTCTTGGGTAGAATCAAATAAATAGGGAAATGTAAATAGGTGATTTTGGGCAAATAACTTCATTTTCTGAGGAGAGTCTTCAGGATACTGTTCAGGATCATTGGAGTTGATTGCAATCACACTTAATGGACTGTGCTGATAAGTCTGCATGAGCTCAGAAAGTTTATCAATAATATGAAGAACGTATGGGCAATGGTTACAAATGAAGACAACCAAAGTTGTTTTGCTATTTTCGGTGTAACTATTTAATTTGACTGTTTCGCCCGAGATTATATTCTCTAGGGCAAAATTTGGGGCCAAAGTGCCCAGTGCTAACATAGTAGATGCTGTTTTTACCATTTTAAGTATATTCCTTTTGAAGCCGATTCCTTGATGACTTGAGTGAGTTCTTTATTGGTCGAGATCCAATAATTTCCTTTGTTACTTAATGGGAATTGTGCTCTTGGGTACTGGCATACACTCAATACGCTACCACAGTTGACCTGTTCAGCAGTTTCACCTTCACCTTGCATACATTTAAAGTAAAAGTTAGAAATGTCAGATGAAAAAGCCGACCACAAGTTAACATTAAGCTTGCTTTCTAATTTTGGACTCATAAATACATCAGGTTTAGTTTCGACATGCTCTAAATAAACATTTGCATTTCCAGAGTTTTGGATGAAATAAAGCGTTTGCGAGCCATTATCATTTAAGATGAGATATTGATTTTGAAAGGCAAAACCAGAAGCTTCACACCCGCGAGGAAATGCATGAATTTGTGTGATAGTACTTGTTAAAATGATTGTAGTTAAAATTTGTTTTATTTTTATCATTATTTTACTCAGATTTCTGCAACAATTATGCTATTATTTTATAAGATTATTGAATAAAGTCTACTATCTGATTGAGAATAAATATATGTCAATTCAAACGATAAATCCGGCAAATGGTACATCTTTAGAAAGTTATAAATTATTATCTAAAACAGAAATAAAATCTAAAATTGGAAAGGCCCATCAAACTTTCTTGAGCTGGAAAAAACTTACATTGGTTGAAAGACAAAAGTTCTTTTTAAAATTAATCGATGTCCTTGAACAAGAAAAGGATAACTGTGCGCGCTTGAGTGCTTTAGAAATGGGCAAGCCTATTCAATTTGGTCGCGCGGAAATTGAAAAATGCATTTGGTGTTGTCGATTTTATATAGAGCAAGCGCCTAATTTTTTAGAATCCATACATGTTCAAACAGAGTTTGCTTCAAGTTATGTCACTTACAATCCATTGGGCGTAATTTTGGCAGTAATGCCTTGGAATTTTCCATTTTGGCAGGTATTGCGGTTTGCTATACCGACACTGATGGCGGGTAATACAGTATTACTTAAACATGCCAGTATTGTTGCTGGTTCTGGCCAAAAGATTGAAGAGTTATTTGTTAAAGCAGGATTTCCTGAACATGCCTTGAGTAATTTGTGTATTAACTCCAGCGAAGTTGCAGATATTATTGCCGATAGCAAAGTCCAAGGTGTTACTTTAACAGGTAGTGAAGAGGTGGGTCGAAAAATTGCCAGTACTGCTGGACTCTATTTAAAGAAAGTTTCATTGGAGTTGGGTGGTAATGATGCATGCTTAGTACTTGCCGATGCAAACCTTAAAGAGGCTGCTAAGGCGATTGTATCATCCCGCATGAGAAATACTGGCCAAGTTTGTGTTGCCACCAAAAGAGTGATTGTTGATAGCCAAGTGCATGATGAGTTGGTTGAACTGATTCGTCTTGAAATGAAAAAATTTACCATGGGCAATCCTTTGGATGATGCATGTAATTTTGGTCCTATGGCTCGCGAAGATCTACGTCAGGAGCTTCATCAACAAGTTCAAACGATTATCAAAGAGGGTGGGGTTTTAGTCGAAGGTGGCTTTATTCATGATGGAGAGGGCTTTTACTATCCACCGACTTTAATCACGCATGTTACCAAAGAATCATTAGCCTATGAACAAGAACTTTTTGGTCCTGTCATAGCCATTAGTCAGTTTTCACATTTAGATGAAGGCCTCGAATTGGTTAATTTTACTGATTATGGATTAGGCGGGGCGGTTTTTTCTACCAATATTGAAATTGCTCAGCATTTGGCTACTCATATTATTGAATCAGGTGTTTGTTTTGTAAATTTACCTGTTACCTCTGACCCAAGACTTCCTTTTGGCGGTATAAAAAACTCAGGATTTGGTCGGGAGTTATCGAAAGAAGGGATGATTGAATTTATGAACATTAAAACGGTCATTATTAATGATTAATTTTGAAAAAAATGATGATATGGGCAATGCTTTTATATACATTAGTATTTCCAAACAAGTGTTGAGTTGTTATTATCGCGACAATTGTTTGGCAAGTTATTCAATATCCTCTGGTAAAAATGGTGTTGGAGAGTTGGAAAATTCTGAATGTACTCCGCGAGGCTGGCATGACGTAGCTGATGTGATTGGTTTAGATGCCCCTTTGCATGCTATTTTTGTTGGCAGAGTATGGACGGGTAAAATATACTCTAAGGACCTAGAGTTGCAATTTCCAAATCGTGATTGGATACTCACACGCATATTAAGATTATCAGGTCTGGAACCTGGCTATAATTTGGGTGGACGAGTAGATACATATAATCGATATATTTATATTCATGGAACCTCAGATGAAGAAAATCTTGGCGTTCCTCGTTCTCATGGTTGTATTCGTATGCACAACCGTGATGTGATAGAATTGGCAAATTGGGCAAAAAAAGGAATGAAAGTTTTTATTGATGAATCATTCACAGATTGCCCAGAGAAATTAAACAATTGGAGTAAAGAATCATGACAATGGCAATGCATTCAGATAAACAAAGCATCCTGAACGCAGTTTGTGAACAAATTACCAAAAAGTTATCAAAAGACGAAGCTTTATTGTGTTGCGAATTTACTAAACAGTTTTTTGGTACCATGTCGACCGATGACATCAAGCAATGGTCTATAGATGATTTGTATGGTGCCGCGTTAAATTTCTGGAATCTGATTGAAAAGAAAAAAACTGAAAACATCAAAATCAAGATTTATAACCCTGACTATGAGCAATATGGTTGGAAGTCGACACATACTGTGCTCGAGGTTTTAACTGATGATTCACCATTTTTGGTTGAAAGCATACGCAATACCATTAATAAAATGGGATTTGTTTTACATCTTGCTGTGAATATGGGCGGAATTCGCGTGCTACGCGATGCGCAAGGGGTGATTGAAAAAATTATTTCCAAGGATGCCAAAACTGATTCTTATGCATTAGAAGCCCCCATGTTTTTTCTCATTGATAGACAAACCGATGAAAAAATTTTGAAATGCTTAGAAGAAGAACTCAAAAAAGTATTGTTGGATGTACATTTGGTTGTCAAAGACTGGATGCCAATGCGTGAAGGTGTCGTCGCCATGATCGACGAATTGAATACTGCTAAATCCTTCTGCGAGCAAGATGATGTTTTAGAGTCTCAAGAGTTTTTAAAATGGGTAGAAAATCATCATTTTACATTGATGGGATTAAGAGACTTTAATCTTGTAAAAAATAATAATCAGTTAATTTTAGAACCAGTTTCAGGTTCAGGTTTAGGTATCCTCAGTGATGGTCGTCCTGAAGCGCACTCTATCAATTTAACTGAACTGCCTAAGGAAGCTCAAAAGTTTTTCTTATCCAAAAATATCATTACCATTTCTAAATCAGAATTAAAATCAACAGTTCACCGCAACACCTTTATGGATACCATTAGTATCAAACGTTTTAATAAACAAGGTGATGTCATTGGTGAAAGAATATTATATGGCTTCTTTACCTCGGCTGCTTACTATTCACACATCAGAGATATTCCATTACTTCGTCAAAAAGTAAAAAGAATTCTTGATAACTCAAAATTAGATCCACGTTCGCATGCTGGACGTGTATTGATTAATATCTTGGAAACCATGCCTCGTGATGATTTAATTCAAGGCACTGAGCATGAGCTTCTTGAAATATCACAAGGTATTTTTCACCTCCAAGATAGAAAACGTATTCGTTTATTCACACGTTATGATGCCTTTAACCGTTTCTTGTCTTGTTTGGTTTATGTTCCTAAAGAACGATATAACACAGAATTGCGAAAAGAGATGGAAGATGTTTTGAAAGAAACTGTCGATTTCACCTCTATTATTTTTTCCACCATGTTCTCTGAATCTGTATTGGCGAGAATTCATTTTAACATCCAACTTAAAAAAGGTGCTCATCGTTTAAGTGTACAAGCATTCCATGATGTTGAACAAAAATTAATTGAAATAGGGCGTACATGGGGTGATGACCTCCAAACATTTTTAAATGAACATTATGGTGAAGAACAAGGGAACATTTTAAATAATCGTTATCGAAATGCTTTTTCTGCTGGTTATATCAGTCAATTTAATGCCCATGTTGCTGTTGTCGATATTAAATATCTAGAATTGTTAGATGATAAACATCGATTACAAATGAATTTCTATCGTGAGTTAGATGATACAGATGGTTTCTTTAGATTAAAGCTTTATCAAAAAGACAATACCATTCCTTTGTCAGATGTATTACCAATTATTGAAAATATGGGACTTAGAGCAATTAGCGAAAGACCTTTCCCATTAAAATTAGAAAGTGGAGAAATTTTCTGGATTAACGAATTTACCATGTCTTATCCGGCTATGGATAACTTAGATATAAACGAAATTCGTGAAAATTTCCAAACTGCATTCCAAAAAATTTGGAATGGTGATGCAGAAAATGATGGTTTTAACAAACTTGTTTTGGCCTCTGGTTTGGATTGGCGTCAGGTCATGATGTTAAGAGCATATGCTAAATACTTTAAACAAATGGGTATTACTTATTCTCATGACTACATTGAATCAGCCTTATTGCACAATGTTGACTTGGCAAAAAAACTGTCTGCATATTTTGAAGCGCGTTTTAATCCTGAATTTGTGGGGGATAGAACCGCAGCGCAAAATCATTTGTATGAAGAAATGCTTGTCGATTTAGAACATGTTTCTAATTTAGACGAGGATAAAATTATTCGACAGTATATTGCAATTATTAAACATACATTAAGAACCAATTTCTATCAACGCAATCCTTTGGGAGAGTTTAAATCATACGCGAGCTTCAAGTTCTTTAGTCGTGATATTCCAAACATGCCTAAACCTTTCCCCAAATATGAAATATTTGTTTACTCTCCACGATTTGAGGGTATTCATCTACGTTGTAGCGAAGTTGCACGTGGTGGACTCCGTTGGTCTGATAGAAAAGAAGATTTTAGAACAGAAGTTCTTGGCTTAATGAAAGCCCAGCAAGTTAAAAATGCTGTGATTGTACCTAATGGTGCAAAAGGTGGATTTGTGCCTAAATGTTTAGACCAAATGACCAATCGCGATGAGGTTTGGGCAGAAGGTGTTGCATGCTATCAATCATTTATTCGTAGTTTATTGGATATCACGGATAATTATGTAGAAAACGAAATTGTTCGTCCAATAGATGTGATTCCTTATGATGAACCAGATCCTTATTTAGTTGTTGCAGCTGATAAAGGAACTGCTACATTTTCGGATTATGCGAATGCGATTTCAAAAGAATATAATTTCTGGTTAGGTGATGCTTTTGCCTCAGGTGGTTCTAATGGTTACGATCATAAAAAAATGGGTATTACCGCTAGAGGCGCATGGGAATCTGTTAAACGTCATTTTTATTACTTAGGTAAAGATATTCAAACTACAGCTTTTACTGTTGTTGGTATTGGTGACTTGGCTGGTGACGTATTTGGTAATGGTATGTTGCTCTCTGAATACATTCAATTGGTTGCAGCATTTAACCACATGCATATCTTCTTAGATCCAAATCCAGATACAGCAATTAGTTTCAAAGAACGCCAACGTATGTTTAATTTACCACGTTCTACTTGGGCTGATTACGATGCAAGCACAATTTCAACCGGTGGTGGCGTTTTCAGTCGCAGTGCGAAATATATTCCAATTTCACCAGAAGTTGCAAAACGTTTAAATATCCAAGAAGAGCGATTAGAGCCTAATGAATTAATTAAAAAAATTCTAACTTCTTCAGTTGAGTTATTGTGGAGTGGTGGTATTGGTACATTCGTTAAATCAACCAAAGAATCAAATCTTGATGTTGGTGATCGTTCAAATGATGCCATACGTGTGAATGCAAGCGTCTTAAAATGTAAAGTTGTAGGTGAGGGTGGTAACTTAGGTTTTACCCAGAAAGGACGTATTGAGTACGCTCTTCGTGGTGGTCGAATTTATACCGACTTCATTGATAACTCGGGTGGTGTAAGCTGTTCAGATAAAGAAGTGAATATTAAAATCTTATTAGACGGTTTGGTCAAAAACGGTGATTTAACTCTCAAACAACGAGACGTGCTTTTGAGTGATATGACCGAAGAGGTTGCAGGCTTAGTCTTAAGAGAAAATGATCAACAAACCAAAGCTATCAGCTTATTGGCCTCACAAGCTTCAAAACAAGTTGATTTGCATATCCGATACATGGATGCTTTAGAAAAATCAGGTAAATTGGATAGACGTATAGAATTTTTACCTTCAACGCAAACTTTATTAGAACGTAAGCAAAATGATAAAGGATTAAGTATTCCTGAAATTGCTGTATTGAATTGTTACAGTAAGATTCTTTTAAAAGAAGATATTTTAGCAAGTAACGTTCCTGAAGAGTCATATTTTGAAGACGTTTTGGTAAGTTATTTCCCCAAATTACTTGCTAAAAAATATGCTGCATCAATGCAACATCACCCATTAAAACGAGAGATTATTGCAACCAAAATTAGTAATTTAATCGTTAATGAAATGGGCTTTACATTTATATATCGTTTGCAAGATGAGACAGGTGCGCCAGCTTCAGCTATCGTATCGGCCTATTTAATTGCAAGAAGTGTATTAAAAATGGATGATACGCTCAGTAGTCTTGAGTTATTACAACATTCGATTTCAGCGCAATCCATGGTCGAAGTTCAAATGTTACATATTCGCTTATTACGACGATTAACCCGTTGGTTATTAAGAACTGAACGCCGACGTTTGAATATTCAAGCAACCATTGATAAATACAATGCGAATGTACAAACCTTTAGAATGATTTTGCCAACTATTTTGAGTGAGCGTTATAAAGCGTATTTTGATAATCGCGTTGCAGAGTTCATGGATAAAGGTATTCCTGAAACCATCAGCCAATCTTTAGCGACTATCAATGGTATGTTCGCGATATTTGATATTGTTGAAATTTCATTCAAGAAATCCGTATCGATTGAAACAGCAGCGGCAGCATTCTTTGCTGTTGGTGATTTCTTGCAATTGGATTATGTTCGATTACAAATTATCGGTCACAGCGCTGAAAATCAATGGGAGTCTTTATCTCGTGAAGCGATTCGGGATGATTTAGATGATCAGCAACGTCAATTGACTGAAACTGTCTTAAATGATGGTGATGATTTCATTGCGTTTTCAAGACACTTGAAAGAATGGTCAGCAACCCATGGTGGTTTGATTGAGCGTTGGCATCATTTGTTAGAAAATTTAAGAACTTGCAATACTTTATCGTACACCATGTTCTTTGTAGCAATTCGTGATTTGCTTGACTTAACACAAACTGCTATGCAAAGATGTGCTGATGGAGAAACTTGTGAGTTTTTCTAGAGTTTAGGACTAATAATTATAAAAACAAGGATGTTTCCTATGACCAATTATTCTTTTCGTAGCCAAGTGCTACATGCAACCATTGCCATTATGGTTTTAGGATTAATGGCAATTGGGATGTCTTTTGCTTTTTTACCGGATACATTTTATTTTTGGCATAAATCATTTGGTTTATTGGTTTTATTCCTTATGGTTTTTAGAGTCTATTTTATTTTCAAAGATGGGCGTCCCAATTTGCCGAATAAGCTCCCATTCTGGGAAAGAAAACTTGCTCGTTTTGTGCAATATAGTTTTTATTTTGTTTTAATTCTTATGCCATTGTCTGGGTGGATAATGAGCACTGCAGAGGGTTATATTCCAAGTTTTTTTGGGATTGATAATTTTGCTTTTCCTGGCATTGAAAAAAATAAAGAGATTGCTCATTTCTTTAAAGAGTCACATTATTATCTTGCTTGGATCATCGGTGGCTTAATTGTTTTGCATATTATGGGTAATCTAAAACACTTATTTATCAATAAAGATGGGATTGTTGGGCGTATGTGGAACTTTGAGAGACAGACTCTAAAGTCTAGCAGAAAAAAAATCTAATATCTTCATGGCGAAATCCTAGATTTCGCCCATGATTACTCATCTTTTAAAACAAATTGAATGTAAGTTGCTCATGTAATATAATAAGCTCACGTTTTAATTGGTTCGGATGTAATTTGTAAAATGAAAATCTATAAGTATTTATTTACACCACTTTGCTTGTTATCTTTAAATTCCTTTGCTCAAACTCCGCAATTGTTATCAGAAGAAAAAAATACCATAGCTGTATTTCAAAAAGCTTCTCCTCGCGTTGCTTTTATTCATCGTTTAACCACTGTTGTTGATCCTTTTCATCAATCGTTTGAAGTCAAAGAATCAGGCTCAGGTTCTGGAATTTTGTGGGATAACAAAGGCCATGTCATCACTAATTTTCATGTGATTCGAGGTGCTGATAAATTTTCAGTAACCCTCAATGGCATTACCGCGGATGCAACAGTAATTGGTTATGAACCACGTAAGGATATAGCAGTTTTAGAAATACGTCAGAAAAAATTATTAGATAAAATTATAAATATTGGTCCTATGGAAATTGCACCAACTTCAGCATTGCAAGTTGGACAAAAGGCATTAGCTATCGGAAACCCTTTTGGTTTTGACCAAAGTTTAACTGTTGGGGTGATTTCAGCCTTAGGTCGACAAGTTCCAGGTGTTGGTGGTGTAAAAATTCATGACATGATTCAAACCGATGCGTCTATCAATCCAGGTAATTCTGGTGGACCATTACTGGATAGCAATGGTCGATTAATTGGTATGAATACCGCTATTTTTTCCGAATCTGGAAATTCAGCGGGTGTTGGTTTTGCTGTACCGGCTACCGAAATAGAACATATTGTTAAACAAATCATTCAAAATGGACGTGTTAAATTAGCAGGTCTTGGTATTCAACCAGTGGCACCAAGTATTGCAAATCATTTCGGCATCAAAAAAGGGATTTTAGTTGCGGATGTGATGCCAGGTACGCCTGCCCAACAAGCAGGTATCATTGCTACTCACCGTGATGGAATTGGTCGGATTGTCTTAGGTGATATTATCATAGCTCTTAATGGTCATCCTGTTAAAAACTATGATGAGCTTTATCATTTATTAAGCCATATCGAGATTGGTACAGTTGTTGAATTAACAGTCGTTCGTCATGGTTCGCCAATATCGTTAAAGATTAAAACCATTGATATTGGCGCTTATTAATTTAGAAAAAATGACACATGTTATCAATGTTGTCTTGTGAAATATTAAAAGCTTTGTAAAAGCCTGGTATGTTTCTGAGTGTGCCATTGACCCTTAAGTTCATGGGGGGATGAGGGTCTGTAAGCGCTCTTTTGAGTGCTTCCTCATTTCTTATTTTTGATGCCCAAATATGTCCATAACCAATAAAGTATTGTTGTTCAGGAGAAAATGCCTCTATGGATAAGTCTTCTTTGGCTTCATTGCTTTGCTTATAAGCATTGAATGCAAGATTGACGCCCATGAGATCAGCTATTGCTTCACCACTTACTAATTTTCCGTTTAAATGTCTGTGTTTGGTTCCTTGGACGGGGTAGCTTGAAAACTGTTGGACGATGCAAGATACTTTTTCTTGATAAGTCTCCCAATCTTTTTTTGTCCACCATTGATGAAATTGTCCTTTTTCATTGAATTGGGCGCCCATATCATCAAAACCATGCGAGAGTTCGTGACCAATGACGGTACCAATGCCGCCATAGTTTATTGCATTACTGGCATTAATATCAAAAAACGGTGCTTGTAAAATGCCAAGTGGTATGTTGATACGATTTTGAGCGATATCATAGTAGGCATTAATCGATTGTGGGCTCATATCCCATTCATTGTCATCCATAGGTTTGCCAATTTTATTAAGCATTCTTTGGGTTTCAAATTGGGATAGTGCTAGAGCATTTTGAACATAACTTTGTTTTTTTATATTTAGCGGTTTGTAGTCAATTTCAAAATGATTAAATCCTACTCGAGATTTCATATGCTCTAATTTAATCAAAGCTTGTCTTTTCGTATCTGATGAAAGCCATGAGCTATTCATCAGATGAATACGCATTTGTTGTTTAACATTATTAATAATTGCATTGGTTTTTTGAATTTCACCGTCACGACTGTATCTGGCAACATATAAATCACCAACAGCGAACCCAAGAAAATGATTGAGTTCTTTTACTACGATTTCCCAGCGTGTAGGGCAACTTAAACTACCGGATATTTCCATACTCAATTGACAATAGGGCTTACTAAAAGCAATATTTAGATTCTGGGCATAAACAAAAATGACTTGTGCTATTAAATAGTTTTTAATTTTTTTATTGTCTAATTGTGCTAGGTAATTATTTAAGCTTTCTAAATAATTGGGTGTGTAATTATTGATAGTGAAATTATTGGCAAGTTTTCTTTTTGAAAAATACTCATTTAAGTAAAGATTATGATATTGTTTTGTTAATTCTTTAGATGATATTTGATTATCAATATTTTGTGGATTTCTGAAATAATCTTCAGGTTTAAATAATTCAGCCAATTTTTTTTCAATTTCAAATGTATCGTTCACTGCTTGATTGGCCTGACGTTCAGTATACTTTTGTTCTAAAAATATCGTTTTTAAAAATGCGCGGTATTTGTCTTGTAGTTTTTTGGCCTCTTTTGTTTCTTTTAAATAATAATCACGATGCGGAAGATTTAATCCGCTTTGTACAATCACACCAATATTTTGTTTAGGGCGATGCATATCTGGTGTAGAACTTACACCATAAAATGCATCAATTCCTAAGCCGTGTAAATCAGCCAGCAATAAAGACAATTCCTTTAAATTTTGATAAGCCAAAATTTTTTGAATGATGGGTTGTAAGGGTTTTGAATTCACTTCCTCAATTGTTTTTGTATCGAGGCCACTTTGATAAAACTCATAAATTTGTTGATTGATTCTTTGTTTATATTCCTTTTGTTTGGGGAGTGTGGCAATCATGTCTTTAATTTGGAGACTGACTTTCTTGTCTAGTTTTTCAAAAATGCTCCATCGACCGTAATCTTTCGGAATGGGATTATTTTTTATCCAATTGGCATTTGCATAGGAGAAAAAATCTTTCGAAGGTGGTATTTGGGTATCCATCCAATTGAGGTATAAAAATTCAGAACTTTGAGCTTGCGTGGTTTGAAAAATCAAAAAAAAGGCACTTAGTTTTAATACAGAATTCTTTGACATGGTTTTTCTTATAATTATCGTGGTGAAATTTACTATAAAAGCCTGTTAGTAATTAGTCAATTTCATGAATAATTAATTTTTTTGTATTTTCACTACGAAAAAAGGTTAACAATCGAAAAAAAACTGGTATTCTGTAATTATGTCATTGGCTTTTCAGTGATGTTTTAATTGTTTTTAAACAGTTAAATGTTTTTTTAGTTAATATTGTAAAAAAGGGGATCGCGAAATGTCGCAAAGAGAAATTGGACAAGTAAAATGGTTCAATGAAAAAAAAGGATTTGGGTTTATCGTTAATCAAAATGGCGATGACATTTTTGTTCATTATAAAGATATCCAAGGCACCGGTTTTAAAACACTTCATGAAAACGATTCAGTAAGTTACATTATTGATCGTGGCCCTAAAGGGTTAAAAGCTCAGGATGTGATGCGAATCGCCGAAAGCGCTGAGGCTTAATCGGGTCGTTGAAAAATCATGAAGGGGATTTTATCCCCTTTTTTTTTAGGGGTGAAATATGCTCTGGCTAGAACGTCTAAAAAACATAGTGTTCTTTATATTTCTAATGTTGGTGGCTTACTCCTTAATCAATTTAATATATCGTCATTTTTATTTTAAAAGTTTAGAGTTAAAACTTCCTCATGACGTGTTTACTGGACAATGTCCAAATGAAAAATTAAAAGTATACCCAAACGTCAAGGTCGCTAAAATATTGGTGATAAGTGGTGGTGGGGTCGCGGGTATTATTCCTTTAAGATTTTTGCAGTATATTGAAACAGAACTCCATAAACCCATTGTTGAGTCTTTTGATGTACTCAGTGGTACTTCAACAGGTGGCATTATTGTTGCCGGACTTGCAACACCCAATGAGTTCAATAAACCTAAATATTCTGTTCAAGAAATTTTAGACCATTACATCCATTTCTCAGAGAATGTGATGCACACATCACTCTGGCGAAAAATTTTTACCTTGGATGGTTTTATTGGGCCGTTACGAGACATTCATTTGTTACATGAAAATATGGTTTCGGCAATGGGCAATAAAGTTCGAATAAAAGATTTATTGGGGCATGTATATTTTACTTTATTTAATCTTAATAATTTGAAAATTGATATTTTTGATAATAAGTCATGCCAGAATGGTTATCATGAATATCTTGTGTCGGATATATTAACTGCAGGTTCTGCAGCAAGTATGGCATTTTCGTCAGTAACATTTTTGGACAGCGAAACCAATGCCAAAAAAAAAATTATTGATGCATCGATTATTTCGATGAATAGTTTTCCTTATATTTTTGATGATGTGATGCGGTTATTTCCAAATGCTAAAAAGTTTATTATCGTAGTTATGGGCACAGGTCATTATCGAATTCAGGATTTAAAATTTAGAGATTATGATTATGATCAATGGGGGGCTTTGCAATGGGCGGCACCTTTATTAAAAATTCTATATAAAGATCAATTTAAATTTATTCACAATGATATTCAAAATATATTAGCCGTCGCACCCAAAGGTTTAATTTCATATCATTACTTTAATATCAATAAGCATTTTGATGTGTTTGATGGGTCACCAGAAAATATTAATCATATAAAAAAAGCAGCAGATGCCGGTGTAGTAGCACAACAAAAAGAATTGGATAAATTGGTTGCAGAATTAAAAGCCAATGAGAACACTCATTAGCTTTGATTAAAGATTTAACCAGTTTTGTGGTTTTAGATAGCGCTCATAGAGTTTTGATTCCTCGCTACCTATTTCTGGTTGCCAATTGTATTTAAAGGAAACATTGGGTGGCATGGACATCAATATCGATTCAGTTCTACCATTGGACTGTAGACCAAATAGGGTGCCTCTGTCATAGATAAGGTTGAATTCAACATATCGACCTCTTCGATACAATTGAAAATCTTTTTGTTTTTGAGAATATTCAATCCCATGCCTTTTTTCAACAATTGGACGATAGCCTTCCCAAAATTCATGTCCGACATTTTTCCAAACAGAAAAAGCAGTTTCAAAATCTGGTTCATTGAAATCATCAAAAAATAGACCACCAATACCTCGGGTTTCATTTCGATGTTTTAAGAAAAAATATTCATCACAAGCTTTTTTCCATTCGGGGTATAAAGTTTTTTCATAGGGGTGGCATGCTTGTCTTGCATGTTGGTGCCAATGAATACAATCCTCTTCAAAAGCATAAAATGGTGTTAAATCAAAGCCACCACCAAACCACCACAAGGGAGGATTTATTTCATCATAAGCAATGAAAAATCGAATATTGGCATGTGTGGTTGGTACAAATGGATTTTGGGGATGAAAAACGATAGAGACCCCAAGCGCCTCGAATCTTTTACCTGCTAATTCCGGACGAAGTTGTGTTGCAGATTTTGGCATGGAATTACCAGTGATGTGTGAGAAGTTGACACCAGCTCTTTCAAAAATATTGCCATTATCCATGACGCAGCTAATACCACCACCGCCTTCAGGTCTTTCCCAGTCGTCATGAAAAAATTTTGCTTTACCATCAAGTTTTTCCATATGCAAACAAAGATTTTTTTGAAAATCCAATAGAAAGGATTTGACTTTTGAGACTGCATCAGCAGGTAATGCTGGATATGACATCATGTACTCCTAAAAAAAAATTCTATCCAAAGATATCATAAATCATATACAATATGCATTATTTTTTGTTTCATTTTGGAGTGTTATTTGTTACAGATTGCCCCAATGGTTGATTGGACCAACAGTCCATTTCGATTAATGATGAGAATTTTGCTACCAAAAGCAAAATTATTTACTGAAATGTTGGTTCCTCAGGCTATTATTCGAAATCATGAACGTTACTTAGCCTATTATCCAATAGAAAATCCATTGGTTTTACAATTGGGTGGAAGCTCACCAAAAGAGCTGTTACAAGCCTCACTTATGGCACAGGATTTTGGTTATCAAGAAATCAACTTAAATCTTGGATGTCCTAGTGAGCGTGTACAAGCAGGGCAATTTGGTGCATGTTTGATGACACAAAAACCATTGGTGCTTGAGTGTCTATCATACTTAAAGAATCATTTGGATATTCCGGTGACTGCCAAGACCAGAATTGGTGTAGATGAACACGATTCGTATGAGTTTTTTGAAGATTTTATCGATGGTTTGGTAGAAACAGGCATTGATGAATTGATTGTTCATGCTAGAAAAGCATGGTTAAAAGGGTTAAATCCTAAGCAAAATAGAACCATACCACCGATTCAATATGATTTTGTTCACCGCATAAAGCAGAAATACCCTCAATTGCCCATCATCATCAATGGAGATTTGAAAACTGTTGAACAGATGAAAAATCAATTGGATTATGTTGAAGGGGTCATGGTCGGTCGTTTAGCATGTGATAACCCCATGTTGTTACAAGAATTTCATCAACAACTCTATCCTGAAATTAAATTACCTTCTCAGGAGCAGGCGTTAGAGCGCTATTTTTCAATTATTTCTCAAGATGAGACAAGGCAACATTCTACCAGCATATATTTAAAACCCCTTTTTAATTTATATCATGGTACAATTTATGCAAAACAATGGAGGCAAGTCCTTCAAAATGCGTTAAAATGTAAAAATATATACTCCATTTTGGATAGTTGGCAGAGAATATAATGATATTACCAGTAATTGTTGGAATGGGCGGTATTAATGCCGCAGGTAGAACATCAGGTTTTCATAGTTATAAACGCATGGTTCATAAAGCCTTGTCGACCGATGTAATGCAAAGTACATGGCTAGATCTTGCAAATCGCATGGGTCTTGAAGTCGGTCAAATAGATAAAATACTAGATGGCACTTTAATCAGACAAATAGACATTTTTAATCCCAATCATGTGTATAGTCATCAAGCGGCTCAATTGGCCAAAGAATTACAAATTGATTTGGCTGATGCCACAGAATTATTATTACCAGGCCAGCAATTGTTTTGGGAAAAATATTCTCAACTGGCGGTACAAAGTGCAGGTATGATTCCAAGGGGCTTTGAACCTGGAAAGTTATACAATTCTCATCATCATCCTCGAGGGCTCATTTTGACTGTCTACGGAATGTCTGATGCGCTTTCATCTTTAGGTATTGAATGGAATGAGCTTTTAAAAAAAGTTAGACCAGATCAAATTTCTGTTTATGCAGGCAGTGCATTAGCCCAAGTTGATGAAAACTCCTTGGCAGGACTTGTTGCCCAGCCCCTAAAAGGCAAACGAGTCAACTCTAAAATGATGCCTTTATCTTTGGCGGAAATGCCTGCTGATTTTGTTAACAGCTATATTCTCAATAGTGTAGGAACCACAGGTCATAACATGGGTGCTTGTGCGACATTCTTATACAATCTTCGTCAAGGTATTCGAGATATTCAACATGGTGATGCCAAAATTGTGGTAGTTGGAAGTGCAGAAGCGCCTGTAACTCCAGATATTATTGATGGATTTCGTGCAATGAGTGCTTTAAGCACCGATGAGGAACTGTGTAAGTTAGACAATGTCTCAACACCCAATTACCGCAGAGCATGTCGTCCATTTTCGACCAATGCCGGTTTTGTCATCGCTGAATCAGCTCAATTTGCAATTCTAATGGCTGATGATTTAGCGCTTGAAGTTGGTGCGCCCATTTTAGGTTCTGTTGGCGATGTTTATGTGAATGCCGATGGTAATAAGAAATCCATTGCTAGTCCTGGTGTTGGTAACTATATCACCATGGCAAAAGCCTGTGGTTTGGCGCAAGAACTCTTTGGAAAAGATGGCCTCCAAAATACATATGTACAAGCCCATGGTACAGGTACACCTCAAAATCGTGTGACCGAGAGTCATATTCTCAGTGAAGTTGCCAAAACCTTTGGAATTCATGATTGGAAAGTATGTGCGGTGAAGTCATATGTTGGTCATTCAATCGGTGTTGCCGCAGGAGATCAAATTGCAGCTACTTTAGGTGCTTGGCAACATGGGATATTGCCTGGTATTGAAACCATTGAATACATTGCCCCAGACGTTTATCAAGATAATCTTAATATTCTTATGCAACACCATGTGTTAAATCATGCTTCAGATATGAAAGGATGTATCATCAATTCTAAGGGATTTGGCGGCAATAACTCCTCTGCTTTGTTGATGTCGCCGCAATTTACCCTAGACATGTTAGCTAAAAAACATGGCAAGGAATTGATGTCTGCTTACCAAAAACGTCACGAGAAGGTATCATTGCAAGTTCAAAGCAATGATGAAAAAAATTGTGCAGGTCAAGAATCCTTGGTTTATCACTTTGGTGATCAAATGATTGACATGCAAGATATTCAAATGACTTCGGAAACTTTGAATTTAAAAAATTTCAATTCAAGCATTGAATTAAGTAACTTGAATCCCTATATTGATTATCAATAATCATAGCTTTTCTTTAAGAATTGAAGTAAATTGCTATAAATATTTAAAAGTGAGATGAATGGATTATGTTTATATCGATAGCACAAAAAATTTTTGGTAGTCGTAATGAAAGAATTATCCGACGACTTGAACAAAATGTTGCTAAAATTAATGCCTTTGAACCCATTATCAAAGAACTAACTGATGCTCAATTGGCAGCAAAAACGGATGAATTTAAAGCACGTTTGCAACAAGGTCAAACGTTGGATGATCTCTTACCAGAAGCATTTGCTGTCGTTAGAGAAGTATCAATACGTACGCTTGAAATGCGTCATTTTGATGTACAATTAATTGGTGGTATGGTTTTGCACGAAGGCAATATTGCTGAAATGCGAACCGGTGAAGGTAAAACCTTGGTTGCGACTCTACCTGCTTATTTAAATGCTTTGACTGGGCAAGGTGTCCATGTGGTCACGGTCAATGACTATTTGGCAAAACGTGATAGCGAATGGATGAAGCCTATTTATAATTTCTTGGGATTGAGTGTAGGCGTTATTTTACCTGACATGCCAGTTGAACAAAAAAGAGCGGCTTATGCCTGTGATATTGCCTACGGAACCAACAATGAATTTGGTTTTGATTATTTACGCGATAATATGGCTTTTGATGTCAATGATAAAGTACAAAGACCATTAAACTATGCGATTGTCGACGAAGTTGACTCGATTTTAATTGACGAAGCAAGAACCCCGCTTATCATCTCTGGGGCCGCAGAGGATAGCTCTGAGCTTTATACGAAAGTAAATAAAATAATTCCAAGCCTTATTAAACAAGAGGCTGAAGGTGATGGTGGCCATTACACGCTGGATGAAAAACAAAAACAAGCTTACTTAACTGATGCAGGGCATGAGTTGGTTGAGCAATTGTTAATTGAGGCTTCTTTATTAGAAGAAGGTGAAAGCTTATATGATGCGCGAAATATTATTTTAATGCATCACGTGAATGCTGCTTTACGTGCTCATAAAATTTTCCAAAAAGATGTGGATTACATTATTCAAGATCAACAAGTTGTCATCGTTGATGAGCACACTGGTCGAACCATGCAAGGTCGTCGTTGGTCTGATGGTTTACATCAGGCAATTGAAGCCAAAGAGGGCACGCCCATTCAACCTGAAAATCAAACATTGGCTTCGATTACTTTCCAGAATCTATTTCGATTATACAACAAGCTTTCTGGTATGACCGGTACCGCGGATACAGAGGCTTATGAATTTCAGCAAATTTATCGCTTGGAAGTTGTGGTTATCCCAACCAATCGAGCAACACAACGAAAAGATGAATCTGATATTGTCTATTTAACCCAAGCTGAAAAAAATACTGCAATTATTGAAGATATTCTTAGTTGTATTAAGAGAAATCAACCGGTGTTAGTTGGTACAGCATCCATTGAAGCGTCTGAACATTTGAGCCATTTATTAAGTAAGCATAATGTTAAACATAATGTCCTTAATGCTAAACTTCATGAAAAAGAAGCCCATATTGTTGCTGAAGCAGGCCGTCCTGGTATGGTCACTATTGCCACCAACATGGCAGGCCGTGGTACCGATATCGTATTGGGTGGTAGTTTACAGGCCGAATTGGCAAAATTGCCTGAAGATGCTTCTGAAGCACAAAGAAAGGCCATTATTGATGCTTGGCAAACTCGTCACAATGAAGCTGTAAATGCGGGTGGTCTTCGAATCATTGGTTCTGAGCGTCATGAATCTCGTCGTATTGATAATCAGTTAAGAGGGCGTGCAGGACGACAGGGCGACCCGGGTTCTACTTGTTTTTATTTATCCCTTGAAGATAATTTAATGCGAATTTTCGCATCAGATAAAATCTCTGGCATTATGCGTCGTTTGGGTATGAAAGAGGGTGAGCAAATCGTCCATCCATTAATTACTCGCGCTATTGAAAATGCTCAACGTAAATTAGAAGGGCATTATTTTGATATTCGTAAACAGTTATTAAGTTATGACAATGTTGCAAATGAGCAACGAAAAGTTGTTTATGCACAACGCGCTGTTTTACTAGAACTTAGCGATTTAGAACCTTCCATTCGTGAGATGTGTGAACGAGTGATTAAGCGATTAGTAAATACCTATATCCCCTTGGATAGCTTTGAAGACCAATGGCAGGTGGCTGATTTAACCAAGGTATTGAGTGAAGAATTTTTTATCAATATCAATATTCAACAAATGATTGAAGAAGATCATCACTTGTCCGCGCATGATTTACAAGAAAAAATTTCTGAAATTGTTCTTAATCATTTGATTGAACAGAAAAAATCTATCGATGAGAGTCGCTGGAATATGGTGACCAAGTCTATTATTTTAGAAACATTAGATTTATTCTGGCGCGAACACTTGCAGGCATTGGATTATTTACGTCAAGGTATTCATTTACGCGGTTATGCGCAAAAAGATCCTAAGCAAGAATATAAACGTGAATCATTTTTGTTGTTTACACGTATGTTAAATCAACTGGAACATGAAGTTATAGCCAATGTATTATCGGTTCATTGGCAAGCCTCTGCATCAGAGTCTGTTGCAGGAAATGATCGTTTCGATGATGAAGATGACGGCAACGTTATTTCTTTGAGTGTTTCTAAAGCCAAACTTGGCCGAAATGATTTATGTCATTGTGGTTCTGGTGAGAAATTCAAAAACTGTCACGGGCGTTTGGTTTGAAAGTTGTTATAGCTTTTATCGAAGTTAATCAATTGTTATTGATAACCCGCAGAGCTCTTAATACACATTTTGGTGGTTTTTGGGAGCTTCCGGGTGGCAAAATTGAAGTAAACGAATCTCCTGTTGCTGCCTTAACTCGAGAACTCAAAGAAGAATTGGATATTGAGGTTGAAATAGCTGATTTCATCTGCTGTATTGAAAATCCTAGTGTTGAATTTTATTTATATCATGTGACGTGCTTTAAAGGCGAGCCTGCTTTGACTGGACAACAGATGGATATGGCCTGGATCAGCAGAAAAGAGTTAAGCCAATATGAGTTTCCGCCAAGCAATACGTTTTTTTTTGAAATGTGGGATTCTTATACTCGAGAAATACCTAGTTGAATATTAAAATCATCCAAATGGCTGATTTCTTCAACAAGCAGTGGATCATTGAAATAAATACTCAAACTGTTATTGCCAATTTGAATTTTTGGAATAGCTGGTATTTCTGAATCAATTTTTAAAACGATGAGTTGGCAGGTTGGATGACCATTGATAAGTTGGTGATAATAACTTTGATGAATGGTAATATCTTCATAAACTAAAAAAAATCTTAAAACACTTAGATAAACTTGAATAATGTTCTCAATATCGCTTAGGTGTCCTAGCCAATGCTTTAAGCTGTCTTTGCGTGACTTGCTGGACTGATGCAACCAGCGGTATAGATGAGGTGTTTGTAACTCGCATTCTTGCCAATTGTCTTGTATTTTTAGACGCATGGATTGTAAGAATTGATCATTAAATATTTCGTATGATATACGATTGACTCGATTTTGTAAATCGAGTGAGGTTTCTTTAAAGCGATGCCAAAGTTCTGGCGCTTGTTCTGGTAATACTTTTGAAAGCGTGTATTCTAAACGTAAGAATTCTTTGGTATAACGACTCTTGAGCTCGGGTTTTTCCACAATTTTTAATAGCTCTATAATGTTTTTTAGAGCATAATGATGGGTAATGGGATGTGACTGATGTAGTCCTTCATGAATATATGCTAGCAAATTCTCAATTCTAATAGATACTTTGGGTAAGAATTGGGGGGATTGCTGATAAATAATTTCTTGTGTTTGCATAGTTCCATGCATTATAGTCGTATTATTTATAAGATTAACATAAATATTTAATAAATCAAAATTTGAGTTATTAATAGAGGAGCTAATCAATATGTTTTTAAAAAGAATATTCATGACAATATTGTTGTCAACCATTGGTAGTAGTCATTTGTGGGCAAAAAGCGCATCTATAGTCGGTCTTTGGGAGACAATTGATGACCGAACCGGTCAGAAAAAAGCAATCGTAAAAATTTATCAAAAAGGTACAAGTTATTTCGCAGATATTGTCAAAGTATACTGGAAAGAAAATGATAATAAGATTTGTGTGCATTGTAAGGATAAGAAAAGACATAATCAGCCTGTTGAAGGCATGAACTTTGTCTGGGATCTCAAACCGCATTCTTCTTTATTATGGGACAATGGCAGTATATTAGATCCTCACAATGGACAAGTTTATAAGGTGCGCATGAAGAAAAATGGCGATGTTTTATATGTTAGAGCATACTTGGGCGTTCCTGTTTTAGGTAGAACTCAAGAATGGCATCGTTATTCGAATTAATTTTATAGAAGATGTCTTGGATTATCGATATAATAATCAAAAGTTTTTAGGGTTTTATTATGACAATCACCAATGCCAAAGTTAGTCAAAAAGAAGAACAGCTGAAACGGCCACCATACTCCATGGAGGCTGAGCAGGCAATTATTGGTGGTTTAATGCTTGATAACCAGGCCTGGGATAAAGTTCAAGACAAACTCTGTATTGATGATTTCTATAGAACCGAGCACCGAATTTTATTTCGAACCATTCAAAACCTGGCTGCACGACAACAACCCTTTGACGTAATTACCATTTTAAATGGCTTAAATCTTGGTGAGGAGCTCGACTTAGCAGGTGGTGAGGCCTATTTATTTGAATTGGCTAATAACACACCTAGTGTCGCCAATATTGCCGCATATGCTGATATTGTTCGTGAAAAGTCGGTTCAACGTCAATTAATTCATGTGGCCAATGAAATTGCTGATGTTGCCTATCATCCCAAAGAGCGCGATGTGGTTGAGTTACTCGATTATGCTGAGCAGAAAGTATTTGCAATTGCTGAGCAAACACCATCACAAGGCGGGCCGACCAATATTAAAAATGTCTTGATGAAAGCCGTTGAAAAAATTGATGAACTTTATCACAAAGGCACAGCAATTACCGGAATTCCAACAGGTTTAAGTGATTTGGATAAAATGACCTCTGGATTACAACCCTCGGATTTAGTGATTGTAGCAGGTCGTCCTTCGATGGGTAAAACAACACTCACCATGAATATGGCCGAGCATGCGGCGATGGTCGGTAAGAAACCTGTATTAGTCTTTTCGATGGAGATGCCTGCAGACTCATTGGCCATGCGTATGATGTCTTCTTTAGGTCGTATCGACCAGCATCGCATAAGAACAGGTCAATTGACAGATGATGATTGGCCAAGAATTACCTCTGCAGTTCACATGCTATCAGATAGTCCCTTATTTATCGATGATACTGCGGGTCTTTCACCTGCGGAAATGCGCTCGCGCGCGCGACGCCTTATGCGTGAACAGGGACAATTGGGCTTGATTGTTGTCGACTATTTGCAGTTAATGCAAGTTCCTGGTTTTAAAGGTGATAACCGTACCGCTGAAATTTCTGAAATTTCAAGAAGCTTAAAGGCCTTGGCTAAAGAATTGAGTGTTCCTGTGATAGCGCTTTCTCAGCTCAATCGTAGTTTAGAGCAACGTCAAGACAAACGCCCTGTCATGTCTGATTTACGTGAGTCGGGTGCGATTGAGCAAGATGCCGACTTAATCTGTTTTATTTATCGAGACGAAGTGTACAATCCAGAAAGCCCAGACAAGGGATGTGCTGAAATTATTATTGCAAAACAAAGAAATGGTCCAATTGGTAAAGTCAAGGTTGCTTTCTTGGGTCAATTTACGCGTTTTGAAGATCTTGCTCATCCTAGTTATATAGGGGATTAAAATGCGCCCAACAGTGTTACACATTGATACTCAAGCACTTTTACATAACTACTGTGTGATTTCGCAACAGGCGCCTCAATCAGAGTTGATTGCCATGGTGAAATCGAATGCCTATGGTTGTGGCTTAGAGTATGTGGTGCGTGCATTGTCCAATCAAGTTTATGCTTTTGGTGTCGCTTGCGTTGCAGAAGCAATGGCCATTCGAGCCTGGGGAATACAAGATAAATGTGTCATATTTCAAGGTGTGCATCAAGCTCATGAGTGGCAGTTAGCAGCTCAACACGGCTTTGAAGTGATTTTACATCATCCCGAACAATTGAGATGGCTTAGTGAAACAGCCTTGTCTCGGCCCGTTAAAATTTGGATTAAAATAAATACTGGTATGCATCGATTGGGCTTTCCCATGCATGATTTAAAACGCGTTGAGAAAACCCTTCGTCAATTAGCATGGGTTCATGAAGAGATAGGATTAATGACCCATTTTGCCTGTGCAGATGAACCTAATCATCCACTGAACATAGAACAAATTGATAAATGGTTAAGTATTTCAAAATCCTGGAATGGCCCAACGAGTGCTTGTAATTCTGCTGCCATTTGGTCATTTCCTGAGTGTCATGGCACCCACATTCGACCTGGAATCACACTATATGGTGTATCGCCATTTGCAGACAAAACTTTTAAAGACTTGCAGTTAAAACCTGTGATGAGATATTGTTCTGCGCTTATGACATTGTGGGATTACCCAGTTGGCGCTTCTATTGGTTATGGTGCGAGTTTTACCACCAAACGACCCTCTAAGATTGGGATTGTAGCCGTTGGTTATGGCGATGGTTATCCAAGACATATGCAGCATGGTAGCGCCGTTTGGATTAATGGACAATTTGCCCCGATAGTTGGACGCATATCAATGGATATGATGGCCGTAGATTTAACAGATTGTACTGGTGTTCATTTAGGAGATCACGTAGAATTATGGGGTGAAAATTTACCAATTGAGAAAATTGCTGAGCAAGCCGGTACTATTCCTTATGAAATTATGTGTCAGGTTTGCCCAAGAGAACGTTTGTTAGAACTTTATTTTAATAGGTGATTTTGTGATGAAAAAATTCAGTGTTATAGCGTTAATCATGATGCTTGGAGGCTGTAGTTCTATCACCAATGAACAGGTAGGTTCAGTAGCGGGTGGTGTTGCTGGTGGATTATTAGGAAGTACTATTGGCGGCGGATCTGGAAAGGTTGTGGCTGCGGCAGGTGGGGCATTCTTAGGTACAGTATTGGGTGCACAAATCGGAAAATACATGGACAAGGTTGACCGCATGCAAATGCAAACCGCTTTGGAAAATACCCCAACTGGTGAAACCAAAGTGTGGCGAAATCCCGATAATGGAAACCAATATCGAGTCTCTCCAACGCGGACTTATTACCATGGTCAACAGCCATGTCGTGAGTATGTGACCAATGCAATAATTGGTGGAAAACAAGAAAAATTAGTAGGTCAAGCCTGTCGCCAGGCCGATGGTAGTTGGCGAATTGTGAGCTGATTAAGACCAATTACTCCACCAGCCCCCATTTCTTAGGTATGGTGGAGTAATGATTTAGTGTCTTGAATAGGGCCTGATAATAGCCTGTTCTTGGTTTAAGTCTTCTGCAAAAAAACCAAATCTATTTGCGATGACGCATGAAGTAATCAATGCTGCAGTCAAAGCTGCAATTACAGCGAGAATGATTGCACTATCGACAAATAACGCAGCACTCGTTGCAACTAAAAGCACTACTACAAACATCATACGTGGGTCTGAAACATATGACATCAAATGGTCAGCATGGCCTGGCTCTCTTGTTCGCTTTTCTGCCCCGATTTCTAATCCCCTCCAATTAAGTTGAAATCCTGTGCAATCAGGCTTATACACGTCCTCAACGCTCAATTCTTTATCAATTGAATGTATACCAAGATATAATATATTCATATCTATACTATTATACCCAAACCAATCAGATATTGCTTCAGGGACATCAAAACCCATCCAATCATATAATTCAAAGATTTTTTGAGCCAAGATGCCATACTCTATTCCACTATGCTTTAGAATAATTCCATATTCTTTTTTTAATTCTTGACTGACCTTACGCACTAATACTTGCCTAGTAGCTAAAATTCATTAAAATTCGACTCCTGATTTTAGGGAGTTAAAGCATGGACATGCTCGATATTTACACCGATTATCTGATTTGCCAAAACAAATATGCAACAGCAACTGGTTTATCAGATATGGTTGATGGTGAATTTTCACACGACAAAGTAACCCGGTTTCTTCGACAAGGGGATTTCGATTCTAAGATGCTGTGGAAATATGTTAAGTCAACTGTTCGTGAGCGCGAAAATCAAAACGGCGTGCTGATACTTGATGATTCGATAGAAGATAAACCATACACCGATGAAAATGAGGTGAACTGCTGGCATTACTCTCATGCTAAAGGAGATATTGTAAAGGGCATTAATTTCCTTTCGTGCATGGTTCGATATGATGATTTCAGTTTGCCAATTGGTTACGAAATCATCAAAAAAGACATCCAGTACTGTGATATTAAAACTAAGCAGCATCGAAGAAAAGCAACGGTGAATAAAAACCAGCACTTCCGCCAACTAATTCAGCAAGCATGCACCAATCATGTCTTGTTTGAATGGGTGTTGGCGGACAACTGGTTTGGCTCCAAAGACAACATGGAATTTATTCATGATGATCTTCAGAAGTCGTTTATCTTTGGAATAAAATCTAACCGTACGTTAGTTTTATCTGAAAACGATGCCAAAAACGGTCGGTATCAACAAGTGAAATCACTTGAGCTAGAAGAAGGTGTAGTTTACAAAGCTTGGCTTAAAGGCCTTGCTTTTCCCGTGCAATTACTCAAAAAGGTTTTCAAAAACGAAAACGGAACCACGGGTACACTCTATCTGGTCTCGAATGATATGCACTGTTCTGCCGAACGTCTTTACGAAGTCTACCAAAAACGGTGGAGAATAGAAGAGTTTCACAAATCAATTAAGCAAAATGCTAGTTTGGAAAAATCACCAACTAAGAAAGTAAAAACACAATGCAATCATGTATTCGCTGCTATGATTGCTTACTGCAAGCTGGAAATGCTTAAATTCAAAACAGGGCTCAATCACTTTGCTATCAAATATAAATTGATTGTTCGAGCAAATCAGATAGCGATGCAGGAGTTAAAAAACATGGCCTGTTAATGAGCCCGTGCGTAAGGTGAGTTATTAAATTCAAGCACATCGTAATACATAAAAAATCCTCTATTTACTGGCTGTAGTTTTTGAATGTTC
>DHHZ01000104.1 GCA_002403515.1 Legionellales bacterium UBA4759
ATTTTTACAGCCTTCCCGAAATCTTTGGTGACAACAATCGCAGGTCTTGCCTTGTTTAATACCATTGGTTCAAGTTTAAGTAGTGCTTTGTATCATGAAAAAGATAGGGAGGCGGCAATCATCACTTTGTTAATCACCGCGTCTGGCATTTCCATTTTTGGTGTTGCTTCAGCTTTTTGGGGCTTATTGGCGGGTATGATTTCTTTGACTTTATTAAACTGGCACAAAGGCGAAGAATCACAAACAGCCTCCGTTAATTGATATTTTTTACACATTGTGTATACTTTATGTAAGTGTATTCAATCGGTTTATTTATGAAAACATTTTTAATCACATGCTTGGTATTGATGCTTGGCTCCAGTTTTGCTTATATGTATCCCGTTTATCGCGAGGTACGCCCTGGTATTATGCTTAATAAGTATCGTCATTGCCCCCATGATTGTTCTCAATATGATTTTTTAAATCAACATGATGCTTACCTTTGTCCACAATCGTGTCGACACTAGTATTCTGCTTTCTCAAAATCAAGGGCATGTTGCATGGCTTCTAGAGCATTGGATGTTTGTTGGAGTGCAAGATAAATTTTTGCCAGGCATGCATATGCTTCAGAGGATTTTTTTAAATCCAAACTTTGTTGTAAATCCGCAATAGCCGAACCCCACAATTGGTGTTTGGTTTTTATTTTACCCAACAACAGATAAAATTCAGCATCTTGATGGACGCGTGAAGCGATATCATTAAATACTTTTAACCATTGGTTATCGGGTGGAAGTTTTTCAATAAGCCTTAAAATCGTGTTGGTATTCTTTTCTTTTTTAATAGTTTTTTGAATCCAGCGATTGATAAAATTGCTATATTTCTTTTGCTTTATCATGGATGGCGCACAACAACTCAAAATATCGATATCATCTTTTAAATTCTTAGGGAGTGCTTGGAGCTCTTCATATACCTTTTCAAATTGCCCTACTTGAAGATTGCTGTGAATGATAGGTAATATAAACTTTTTATAATATTTTTTGTAAGTTTTGGTATGAGCTTTGAGATGCTGGTATTCTTTTAAAAGATTTAAGCCGTTTTCATAAGATTTAAAATGTAAATATAGCCTAGACTGTAACCAAAACCATTCAACAGGCAAGTCTTTGCTGATAGAGGCAAGATATTTCAAAGTCGATTGGGCTTGCTCATATTGACCTTGTTCATATTGAAGATTCGCTTGAAATAATAGTATTGTTTCTCGAGCCTTGGGTTCATTGAGAGAGGCCAAATGTAAAAACTTATCACGCTTCTCCAAGTCCCCTTGATGTTGCGCGGCTTGTGCCGCGATTAAATCAACCACCCATGGTGTTGAAGTTGGGGCATGTGAAAATTTTTTCAGAGCAGAAAGCCAGTCACCTTGGTAATAAGCCTCTAAACCTTGTCTTAGATGCTTAGTTTGACGTAATTCTATTAATTTTTTAAAAAGTTTTTTGATATTGCTTGGTAATTTCATTATACATGCCAGCAAATCAAATCCAAGATGAAAACAAATCAAAAACATAGTGATGAATACCAAGGCCACAATAAGGCTAGATTGAATTTGCCATCCATTAAATAAAATTAATACGTAGCCGGCATCTTGTATGAAATGAGTGCTGGCAAGCACGCTGATAAAAATGAGACAAAAAATCAATAAAAGTTGTTTCATGATTTTTTCTCACTTTCAATCATTTGCGCAATTAAAACGGTGCTTTGGAATTCAAGAGGTTGATTCACTCTGAAATGGTAAGTTTGCAGCGTTGAAAGAAGCTCTTGAGTGGTGCTGTCTTGATTAGTTAAATTTAATAATCGCGATAACTCCTGTAAAAGCGCTTGATAAACTTTTTCTTGATGATGAATGCCTGCATATTGAAGTTGAGGAATTAACGACAAAGCATTCATTAAAACCGCCTGTGTATCGTTTGGCGTCACAACTTTTTCATAAG
Source organism: Legionellales bacterium UBA4759 (assembly GCA_002403515.1). Classification (GTDB taxonomy): domain Bacteria; phylum Pseudomonadota; class Gammaproteobacteria; order Legionellales; family Legionellaceae; genus UBA2653. The sequence goes on from DHHZ01000104.1 coordinate 1,962, forward strand.
GTTGTTGATAGCGGCTAATTTGAATAAAAGGTGCCAATGTTTTTTGCCATTTTGTAGGTGCGGGCATTGGGCTTTGACGAGTGACTAGATTTTTTTGGGTTTTTAAATTTCTTTCTAATTGAATTTGAAGGCTCGAGAGTGTCTGAATTAAAACCTCAGGTGAAGTCATTTCAACTTGCTTTAAGGTTTGTAAATCAGACTCTAGACTATCTTGTAATTCGCTCCATTGGTGTTTGGTTGCCAATTGTTTTGCAAAAGTTAATTGTTTTGTTGCATTTCGCACATCACTTAATTGATTAATCTGTACCTTTGCATTATCAATGATACTTTCCACTTGATAAAGAACCAGTTTTTTTTCTGCATTTTGGGTGTTTTGCTTCAGTAAATTTTCTAAATTTTGGTTTTGTTGGTTTAAGCTTGTCAGCTCATTTTGAAATTGTTGGTTAATTTCTTTGGCTTGTGAAAGTTTGAGTGTCAATAATTCTTGTGTATGAAATAAATACGCCAAACCCAATAAGTTCCCTATACAAAACATACTGATAAAAGTTGGGAATAAATAAGAAGATTTTTTTTGTTTGTCTGTATTACCCATGTTTAGCCTTAAAATTGATTAATGTTTCAAGTATTTTATCTGGACGACTTATAAGAATATGACCTTGAATGATATTTTTTGCAATATCTGCAAGTCTTTGACTGAGACATATCACATCTTTGTTGGATAACCATTTTTTGGGTGCTAGCTTGATAAGATTGCGGAATGCTTGTTCGCTCGTGACCAGTATCATGTTGATGGATACCTCTTCCCACAAGGGTGCTAATTCAAGACTCGAGTAATCCTTCGGGATACTCTCATACACTAAAAGCTCTTGCACTTGCGCTCCTTTTTTTTTCAACACCTCACCAATAAGTGTTCTGCCATGTGTGCCTCTGACCCAAAGTATTGACTGTAAGTCCACATTTTGAAATTCATGACTTTTTAATAAAGATTCACTGTTTGCATCTTCTGAAAAAAAATCAACGTTCACATGATGATTTTCAATGGCTTTTGCCGTTGCCTTACCGATGGCAATAATTTTTATATGCTCAGGAATGGCTTCTTTTAAATGGTGGAAAAAATAATAGACTGCGGCCTGACTCACAAAAACAATTTTTTGGAAGTTATTGAGTTTTGGCATGACAAATGGATAGTCTTTAATATCTTGCAAGGGGAGCGGATAAGTTTTACCGCCATGGGATTCCATGATGGAGGCAAAACTTTGACTGGCCCCTAAAAAAAGAGGGCGAGTATTGAGTATGACCAACCCCGCAAGTTCATGGCTCATGACGTATTAATTCCAGCGCACCTTGAGCCAATAAATCATCAGCACAGGCTTTAGCGGATTCTAAGGCATCAAGAACACCAAAACTTTTTTTCCACAACAGCCTCTTTAATCCTTTGGCATCATAGACGCGTGCCTCAAGTTCTAGGGTGTCTTTCGCTAGGAATTTTGAGAATATGGCGATGGGGACGTGACAATGCCCACCCAGTAAACGGTTAACCGTACGTTCAATTGCAACACAAGTGGCAGTTTCTTCGCAATGCAGTGGGGCTATAATTTCTTGAATATGTTTATCATTCTCACGACACTCAATACCAATGGCACCTTGTCCACAAGCAGGCAACATGATAGATGTTGGGATGGTTTGATTGATAAGAGCGTTGAAATTCATGCGCTCTAATCCAGCGCAGGCTAAAATAATGGCATCAAAGTCGCCTTGTTTGAGCTTTTCAAGTCGAGTATTGATATTGCCTCGTAGCATTTTAACTTCGATATCTGGTCGATAGGCCAAAAGTTGTGCTTGACGTCTTAAACTTGCAGTGCCAATAACACTTTGCGGCGCCAAATCACTTAAATTTTTAAATTGATGAGAAACGAAAGCATCATAGGGATTGTCTCGTTTACAGATGGTATTTAGAATAAGTCCTGCAGGTAAACTTGCAGGAACATCTTTCATCGAGTGCACGGCAATATCAGCACGCTTTTCTATAAGTGCCAATTCCAATTCTTTGACAAACAAACCCTTACCACCAAAACTTAAAAGCTTTTTATCCAACAGTTCATCACCTTGGGTGGTCATGGGCACCAGTTCAATTTTTAATTTAGGCCAGATTTTTTGAAGGTTTTTTGCAACCAAATTGGCTTGCTGTAAAGCCAAAGGGCTTTTTCGGGTGGCAATTCTTAACATACAATTTTTAAATCGTGTTCAAAGCTACAGCATAGAGCTTTTTTATTATTTTCTCAATGGATATTGTACCTGTCTTGCTTTATCAATTTGTCTGACATTGCTAGGATTTGGATTTTTAAAGACTTTACGGGACTTTAGGGGATCGTAAGCATAAGTGGTTATGGTTAATCCTACAGAAATTGTCAAAAGTAAAATAAGTTTGCTGTTCATGATTGGCCTATACGGGAATACATTTTATAATTTAAGCATAGATTAATATTAGGAATTTGGATGAGTTTTTTTAAAGTTTTGCATGAATATATCGAGCTTTTGGTTTGGGTCAAACCAGGCGCCAGTAAAAATGCGGTATTAAAATCAAGCGAACGAGGGCTTGAGTTATCGGTATGCGCCAAAGCGCAAGATGGAGAAGCTAACCTTGCGGTATGCAAGCTATTAGCCGATTATTTTGACTGTCCAAAAACATTCGTTATTGTTCGTAAAGGCCAACATTCAAGACAAAAAACCATTCAGTTACCTTGTTCAAGCACAACACTAGAAAAACTTCAAAAATATAAGTAAGCGTACATTAATAATCACCAAATTGGGAACTTATCGTCTCGTTAAAATCCTTTTAGTGTCATTGTTTAGCTTACACCCATGAATTAATTCATTGCTTATTGTTGCAAAGAAGGGGCCTGCAGTTTATACTTTTTAAAAATTATGTTTTTTGTTTAATAATTTGATTTTATGCGCATCATTACCATTTTATTATGTTTATTCTCAATGCATTTATACGCAGCCAAATCTGGTAAAGAGACCTATCAACAATATTGTACGGTCTGTCACAGTAATGGCTTAGCTGGCGCACCTAAATTTCAATCCAAAACGGATTGGGCAGGGCGTTGCAAGGAAAAACAATTAAAAGGTTTGGTTGAAAGCGCGATGAAGGGAATAAACGCTATGCCTGCAAAAGGTACTTGTGAGGCGTGCGATGCAAATGATATTCGTGAAGCAATACAATTTATGGTGCCAAGTGATGAAAGCCAATGTCATGAAAAGTAGCTCTGTTTGGATGGTATTTATAACATTTTTTACGTTAATCCTCTCTTATTCATTGGAGTTCGTGTTACAACTTGAACCATGCCCACTGTGTTTAATGCAGCGTTTTTGCACCATTTCATTGGGTTTTTTATGTCTTGGAAATTTCACGGCACCGGTCTGGTCGCAAAAAAGATGGTATCAGTTTACCCAATTGGCTTTTATGATTTTAGGTTTCATTTTAGCCTCAAGACAACTTTGGTTACAATTGCTCGGTCCGCACGACAATAGTATTTGCATGCCAGGTTTTGAAGCAATTCTCAATTATTTTTCTTGGGATATTATTATTAAAATGCTATTTTGGGGTTCAAACGATTGTGCAACAGTTGCATGGCGTTTGATGGGGATGCCATTATCAGCTTGGTCTATGGGATATTTCTTTTTGATGTTTATTTTATGGATTTGGCAGCTACGCCAAATGTCTAATGCGAAGTTGTAAGAGATGGTTCAATTAACATGTAAAGTATTGGCAAATCACACCACCAATGGCGCTCGTGTGACGCAATTGAGTATGGCTCATGGTGAGGTGTTAACACCTGTATTTATGCCCGTAGGAACGCGTGCCGGGGTCAATAACATGACACCCAATGAGCTTATAGATGCTGGTAGTCAAATGATTCTGGGGGGTAATACCTATCACATGTTGTGCGCCCCTGGCTTAGAAAATATCAAATATCAAGGTGGTATGCATCGCATGATGGGCTGGGATGGCCCTATGCTCACCGATAGTGGCGGTTTTCAAGTTTTTAGTCTTTCCAAGAATAAAGAAATTTGTACCATTGATGAAGAAGGCGCACATTTTTGCTTGCCTGGTACTTCGCGTTGGATACATATGACACCTGAAGTATCCATCGAAGCCCAAAAAATAATTGGTGCAGATGTCATCATGGCATTTGATCAATGTACGCCCAGCCATGTTTCTGAAAAAGAAGCTTTACAAATTATGCAAAGAACCCATCGTTGGTTAAAACAATCCTATGATTATCACTTGGCTCAACCTTTATCAGCTTATGGGGCTTATCAGTCCTTATTTGGTATCATCCAAGGTGGTGTATACCCCAAACTTCGTCAGGAAAGTGCTGAATTTGTTACCAGTTTAGATTTGCCAGGTGTTGCAATTGGCGGAGAAACCATTGGTTTTGACATGGTACTCACCACTGAAATTTTAACGCATTTGGCCGATTTGTTACCTGAAAACAAGCCGCGTTATAGTATGGGCGTTGGCATGGGCCCCCAAGATTTATTGGATGTGATGGCCTGTGGTATGGATATGTTTGATTGTGTTGCGCCGACCCGAAATGCACGACATGGTTCTTTGTATACGGGTAGATTTGTATTGACCAATCAATGGTATCGCTTTGAAAGTGAGTATGCCAATGGTCGTTTAGATATTAAAAAACAACAATACGCACTGGATGACTCGCCATTGATGGATGACTGTCAATGTTACACTTGTCAAAACTATTCTAGAGTATCATTGCATCATTTGTTTAAACAAAAAAGTAATTTATTTACGGCACTGGCTTGTATTCACAACATTCATGTGATGCATGAAGCCTGTCGTCTTGTTCGTGAATTGGTTTTAAATCATTGAGGAATTATGTCTAAAAATAAAGTGTTAAGCGCATTTAGTTTAACCATGATTACCGTAGGTTCTGTGGATAGTATTCGAAATTTACCGACCACAGCAATTTTTGGTGCACAATTGATTGCATTTTTTATCTTTGCGGCCTTATTTTTCTTATTGCCAACCGCATTGGTTTCGGCCGAATTGGCTGCTGGATTACCCCGAGAGGGCGGTATTTATGTTTGGGTAAGACGTGCTTTTGGTGCTCGCATGGGACTTTTAGCGATTTGGTTGCAATGGACTGAAAATGTCATTTGGTATCCAACATTACTTTCTTTTTTAGCTGGGACTTTTGGGTATTTAATTGCACCCAGTTATGCAAGTGATCCGATGTATCTTTATTTAACTGTTGTAACAGCTTTTACCCTAGCCTCTTTTATTAATTTTTTTGGGATGCGTTCTTCTGCCTGGTTTAGTAATTTCTGTGCCGTGACCGGTTTACTTATTCCAATGACTGCGATTATAGTACTGGGCGCGCTTTGGATGATTAGCGGCAAACCCATGCAAATTCATTTTACTCTGAAAGAAATGATGCCTGATTTAAGTCACCCAGGAATGTTGGTTTCTTTAACCGGTATCATCATGTCATTGTGTGGTATAGAAATTGCCACAGTACATGCCCAAGATGTTGAGCATCCACAAAAAACCTATCCAAGGGTTTTGATGTATTCGGTACTGATTATTCTAAGCACCATGATATTAGGTTCATTAGCGATTGCCATCGTCATTCCCAATGGTCAAATTAATTTGGTATCTGGGATTATGCAGGCATTTGAACCATTTTTAAGCGCTTATCATTTGCAAGTATTGTTGCCCATTGTTGCCTTAATGATTGTGATAGGTGGTATGGGTGGTGTGAGCAACTGGATTATCGCGCCAACAAAAGGTTTAATGGTTGCGGCTCATGATGGTTGTTTACCTAAATTTTTACAAAAAACCAATCGTTTTGGCGCACCAGTTTATTTGTTGTTATTACAAGCCAGTCTGGTTTGGTTAATGTCGACTTTATTTATTTTCATGCCTTCAGTCAGCGGCTCTTATTGGCTTTTAACAGCACTTGCGGCACAACTTTATATGGTCATGTATGCTTTAATGTTTATGGCGATTATTAAACTGCGTAAAGATGGCGTCTTAGAGCATGCCAGTTTCAAAATTCCTGGGGGTAAAATTGGATTTTGGGTGGTGTTGATTGCAGGATTTATCGGCGTAACCTTGACTTTAGGCGTGAGCTTTTTTACGCCTGACAATATCAATGTTGGAAAATCTTCAATGTATCATTGGTTACAAAGTTTTGGTTTCTTTGCCATGATTTTACCACCGCTGGTGATGAAAATTTTAAAAAAATAACAAAGGATAACAGTCTTATGGATTGTGATGCTTGGTGTGATGAATTGGCCCAACGCCTTCCTGAGCTCATGTGGAAGTTACCTTTTTGGCCTAAAAACTATTTAAGCCAAATTCCTTTTAATCTGTTTGAGATGAAACCAGATTGGACGCCAGCCATGGCAATTCATGAAGTTCAAAACCACATTCATCGTCTTCGGCAATTGCCTCTAGATTCAGAACGCGCCAACTATTTAAGCCAGAAAATTTTGCAACAAATACAAGTGCTGGTTGCCATCTCCAAAAAATTACCCAAAAACTCAAGTTTTTTATTAGATAAAAAAGCACTCACCCGCCAAGATTACCGTTTAGAACTAGAAGAGCATATTTATCGTTTGAAATTACAAAAAAATGCCCTACAGCGAAGTGCATTAAATTCAGCTTACCAACCAGAAATTCAACAAGAGATTGATAAAATCGAACATCAAATTCATGATCTGAAGAATCAACTGATTAAGATTTGATTTAATTTTGATCAATGTGTTAAAATGACAGGGAGGTTAATTGTTTCTGTTAAGAGAGGATTTAAGATGCCAAGACCTTTTCAACCATTACCAGCATTACCAGCATTACCAGCTCTCCACCATCACTGTCATGAAAGCACCCATGAATCCTATTATCGCCAATACCGTCATTTGCTTGAATTCGAATATCGAGAATATAACCGCCTTGTAACAAACTTACAAACATTGCGAGCGGATCTGAATAAATTGAATACTGATATACTGGCTCTTCGTATAGATAACACATTTTCCCCAGAAGATTTTTCGGTAAACATTCCAGCTTTCCCTCGTTACACATTATTTGATTGGGCTGTAATTGCTGTATATCAACATCACGATAGATTTGCTGAAATTCATTTAATGCAACGTAAGTATGATGATGCAATAGTTATTAATATGCGAATTAGGTCTGAAATTGGACAGTTTGAAGAGAAAAAAAGAAGACTTGAAAAAAATCTTGGTGAATGTCAGACTGAATTTCAAAGATGTGAAAATTATAAAAAGCATGTTGGCTTACTTGAAGGCAAACCAAGAACTGCCGATATTAACCCCATTAAACCCCCTATTTCTCGCTTTAAAAACTCCGAATATCAAGGAATACCTGTCAGAGACGGATTTTCATATCCTGCGTTATGTTTAATCAATAATAATGACGGGTTTGTTTATGCTGTGAATAAATTACAGTATCCTTTGATGCTTGAAAATGTACCTGTTGAAAAGCAAGCTATCGAAATTTTAAGAAAAAAACCAAATGTGATGGACTTATTAACTTTGATGTCATTGAGGATTACTGCCAGCGAATTTGCCTTTTTTATCCAACAAAGTATCAATGATGCGTCGATTTCATTTGAGAACTACCGAGCTCTACAATATTTACTTGAAAATAAGCACGCCTTTGATGAAAAAATTGAGTCTTCTTTAGCTGCCTGGGCATGTAATCAACTCGATTTTTCTTTGTTTTTAAGTGTATTTAAGCATCGGCAAGTATATTTCTCACCAGACGCCAGAAATAAATTCTTGGCAAGTGGTCAAGCATTATTCATAGATGATTTATATGCCTTGTACACCTACAAATCACAATTTCAAATTCAAGACGCAAGTGTTGACATCGGCTTTACAAATCCAGAGGTATTCTATGCGTTGATAGTCAAAGCGGCTGAAAAAAAGACATTGCCAAATCCACTAGACTCGCAATTGCTTACCTTTTTGATGGAAAACAATGTTGTGTGTTTTAATAGTATCTTAAAGCATCAACCAGAATTAATAACCACATGGTTTAATTCTTCTGAAATTAGCTTTCATCAAAAGTATTGTTTAATATACCGAGCGCCAAATCTCTTCTCTTTAGCAGAAGTGGAATCGGTATTTGAAAGACTCAGTAATTATCCGGAAACTACCTTAATGGATGATTATTATCATTTCTTTAGCCAACTTAACGGTTTAGAGCAAAATAAAAAAGAAATGTATGCACTGGCTTTATTTAAGTCCAGAATTAATCAGGAAGGTTTTCAACAAAATCCGCAAGATATTATTAATTTTGCTCTCCATCTTGAAAAACAATGGACTCAAGAAGGTTATTCACCCAAAAGTATCGAGTTGATGTTGAAGTTTGCTAAAAATCAACTGTTGAATATGGTGTCTCAAAAAGTAAGTCTTTGTGACGATGCCAATATTGAGCAATTCATGGCAAAACATCGAATCAAACGGACATTGTTTGGAATTATCCCAATACCTTCAACTTTATGGTGGACTCCATCGACTATCATGTTTTATAAATTCAAACGACAAAAACACCATGAAGTTGAAGCAGCTGTACATAGATTAAGTGAAGAACAACGTAACACCCATCAAACATTCACATCTTGTTTTAGCAGATAATGTAGTTTTTACTTCATACGCTTAGGAAAATCCATCCTAAGCGTTTTTTTATGTCTTTAAAAATTTGACATCTTATGGATAGACTGACATATTAACTTGATGAACATATGGATTTCTTTAACTCATCATGATGAGGCCTTTTCAGTTAATATTGTTTTTTTTCTGTTTGTGCCTTTTTCTTTTTCTGCTTCATTAATTGCAAGAGGTGTGGCTGTTGGTCTGCCATCAGGAGCGGTCGCAAAACCAGGTTTCGTTGTTCAGAATATTGGTATTTATTTTTCAGAACCTCAAGGAGAAAAACCTTCTACCAATGTAATGGCTGATGTTCCGGTTTTTGAGTATAACACTAAAACCCGCTGGTTTGATAATCAATTTAGGTTTGTTTTAGCGCCTGCTTTTGCTTGGGAAAAAAGTGGAAGTTCATGGCATTATGGAACTCCCAGCCCAATAGGTTTAGTGGGCTTGATTCGTGAGATATTGCCAGGTTTAGGTTTTGGCGGATATGTGGGGGGGGCAGCGCCACTTCCCCCTGTGTCAGCATAGTTGTCGCCTCTAATTAAAGAGAGACAGTGACAACAGGAGCTGACAAATGAGTAAATTATCTAATGGTGCTAAACAAGGTATTATTGAAGAAGTCTTATCTGGTAATGGCGTTAGCATCAGGTCAATCGCTAGGAAATACAATATTGGCGCATCTACATTACACAAATGGATTAAAAAATACCGTGAAAATGATATAATAGAGGCTAAGAAACCACAAAAAACGACTGGATGCCTAAGTGATGCTGAACAATTTGAACATTTAATAGCAACAGCACCCATGTCTGAAGAAGAGCTTGGCGCTTACTGTCGTGAAAATGGTTTATATGGTTTTCAATTAACAGCTTGGAAAGAGTCCTTTATGTCTCCCAAAACAGAAGATAAAAATCAATCATTACTTGCCGAAGTTAAAGCATTACGTACAGAAAATAAAAAATTAAAACAAGATGTTAGGCGTAAAGATGCAGCGCTTTCCGAAGCATCTGCTTTATTAATTTTGAAAAAAAAAGCAGCTATGATATGGGGGGAAATAGAGGGCGACTAATTGATGCGCATCAACGAAAAGAAGCGATTAAACTGATTAATGAAGCCCATTTTTTAGGTGCTCGCAAATATAAAGCTTGTGAAGCATTAGG
>DHHZ01000072.1 GCA_002403515.1 Legionellales bacterium UBA4759
TAAGACATTATTCATTGAAGAAGGCTTGTTTTAAAAATGATGCGCAGTCTGCGCGCATGGGGTTATTGAAATGGGCTAAAGAGCAACATTTTCAATATCCAATTCGTGATTTACATGATATTGCCAGACAAATTCCTGACAATGATTTAAAAATTGAAATCAAATCCTTAATTGCACATCTTTTTAGTCGACGACAAGATAAATCCTGGCAAGGTCAAAGATTATGGCGTAGTTTTAGGAAGTTTCAATTCATCAAAAAGCCAAAAGCAAATGATGAGTCCCAAACTTATTCATTAAATCCGTAAAGCTTGCTCATCCTTTGGAGGCATGTTATATCTCATATTGTACAGAATTTTTTAGGACTGGAAATGCGTAATCATGTCTTCAGAGTTGTTATCATGCTTCTGATGTTTGGAAATATTTCAGTTTCAAATGCTTATTATAATAAAACCATTAGTGGTTCTTTTCATAATATTGTCATCAGCGGACATGTCGAATCCATCAAATTACATCGGACTCATGGCTCTTCTTATATGATTGTGCATGGAGATGAGACAGATATTGCCGATAATGAATTTTATATCGAAGATGATTGGTTGAAAGCGCATGTTGGTGAAGGTTACCCAAAATTTGGAAATATTTCTGTGGATATCTGGGTGAATGATTTGCAGACTATGAATATCAAATGCGATATTCCTGTGGAAGGATATGGACTTTATTCCAGTGGTCTTTCAATTTTTACCATGGGTTCCCCCCAAATTCATTTAAATGGACAACTTCTATTAGAGCAAATTCGTATTGGCGGGCGCACTCGCCTAGAGGTAGAGGGAATAAAGACCAAACGTTTGGATTTAAAAATGCGTGGTGCTTCATATGCCAAATTACAAGGAGATATTGGCGTATGTAGCTTAGATATCCGAGGGCATAGCTGTTTGAGTATGCACTGGGTTAATACTTATAAACTGAAATTTACCCTATCAGATTACGCCAATGTTCAATTGGGCGGCCAAGTTCAGGTCTTGGATTTAGACATGTATAATCATGCAAAATTTGGTGGGCGCTATTTGCGAGCCAATCGAGTATTTGTGAAAACCAGTGATTCTAGTGAAGCACAAATTAGTGCAGTACGCTCGCAACATACTTATGCACTTGATCAAAGCCATATCGATTATTTTAATGTACCACTCATGAAAACCGATTTTATGGTTTTAAATGGTGAAACGCTGGATCTTCGAGAGTGGGACCAGCGTTTTGCAGTCAGTGATGATACCTTTGGAAACTAGAGAACGCTAATAATTTCCTGATAATTGGCATCTAAAGGCAAGACATGGTTGGATTGCTCGAGATAGTGAATTTTGACATCGTCTAAAAGTTTGAGGGTGTTTTCAACCGCTTTGGAATCAACAACATCATCGTATCGGCCTAAAAAAACCTCTGTGGGGGTATCCCATTTTTGAAAAGAATATTCATCAATGAATTTTAGGATTTCAATGACTGAACTGATGGGTAATAAACGAAATAACAATTCATCAGCATGCGGCTGGTAACTTCGTCCTCCTGCATTTTTAATAAATTGAAAACCAAGATTTTTAGAAATTGTTGCTGTTTTCAGCATAAGAGGCAGTGATGAATACAAAGCCAGTGCTGGAGCAAGTAAAACCATGCGATGAAAAGGAAATTCATGCACCAGATGACAGGCCAATAATCCTCCCAAAGACAAGCCCATGATATCAACACGGCCATATTCTTGACACATTTTTTTGCATATCAGACGTGTTTTTTGAAGCCACTGTTCACGAGAGCTGTTGGCAAATTCTTTTAAAGAAACCCCATGGCCTGCAAGTACAGGGGCATAAACATAATCATAATGCTCCAGATGGGGGTAGATGAGTCGAAATGCTGCGGGAGATGATGAAAAACCATGTAACATCAGTAATGCGCGTTGTTTTTTAGGGCGATGCTCTTTTTCATAAGGTTTCAGGAGTAATGCATCTTCATTAGAGCAAAAATTCAAATGTTGACCTTTTCGCATCCAAGCGAAGTCATTTGGTTGCGGTAAATGCATTGGCATATTAAATCCTTATGAATGTCACCGAGTCATTTTAATTACTCATGTTGACTTATTCTTCAATAGTTTTGTTACAAAATCAATAAAGTTTAAAAAATAAGCTAATATTATAATGTACTCTAAAGGATTATTATGGATAAAATACAGAAAATCATAAACTCTGAATTGAAATATCGCCGTTTATTTGAAGCCGCGCAGGATGGCATTATTATATTAAGTTATCCAGATGGAAAAATTATAGATGTTAATCCCTTTTTAATTCGAATGTTAGGTTATGAATTAGAGTATTTAAAAGGTAAGAAACTTTGGGAAATTGGCTTTATTGAAAATAAAGAACTTTCTTTAGAATTGTTTGAAAAACTGATTAAAAATTCCTATATTCGATATGAAAGTCTTGCATTACGAAAAAGTAGTGGCGAGCCTATTTTTGTTGAGTTTATTTCTAATTCATATCAAGTTGATGGTGAAGCAGTTATTCAATGCAATATTCGAGATATCCATGATCGAATACAGGCAGAAAAGTTAAATCAATTATTACAAGACAATAAAATCAATCATCTTCATTCGGTCGTTTCTTGCTTATCTACCATTATTGAATATAGGGATTTTTATACCGCCGGACATCAATTTCGTGTTGCTGATTTAGCAGGACATATTGCACAGGAATTAGATTTACCTGCTGAAATGATCATGACTGTAAAAGTTTCGGCAATGCTGCATGATATTGGGAAATTTTCAATTCCCATTGAAATATTAACAAAGCCTCAAAAGCTTAGCGGTCCTGAATATGCACTCGTTCAAACCCATGTAGAAAAAGGCTATCAAATTTTAAAAACATTGAATTTTGAATATGACATTGCTAACGTTGTCCTTCAACATCATGAGCGCTTAGATGGAAGCGGTTATCCTAAGGGACTTCGAGAAAATGAAATATCTCTTGAGGCAAAAATTCTGAGTGTGGCAGATGTTACAGAGGCTATGGTCAGTAAACGGTTTTATAGAGAGGGCCTTGGTATTGAATTAGCACTTGAGGAAATTACCAAAAACAAAGGTATTTTATATGATGAACATGTTGTAGAAGCCTGTTTAAAATTATTTAGACAAAAAGCTTATGAGTTTCCAAATGCTCAATTTGGCTTTTTACAGATGCCAATAGATTAAATTTTTGAATTCTTTTTTCTTATAAAATAAACCAGGAATATCCATTAATATTTTTGGGTTTAAGCATTTTGTTAATAAAGTCTCTAAACCTTGTTGTTCATAGAACGCGTGCCCAACAAAAACAATGGCAACATCAAGTTGTTTTATATCTTCAAATTTTGTGCATGAAAAGTTCTTTGAGGGTTTAGCGAGTGGATCATGTACAATAAATTTTAAAGGTAAGTTTTGACACTCTTTTATAAATTTAAACACCAAGCTATTTCTAGTGTCTGGAATATTTTCTTTATAAGTTACACCAAATATTCCAATATGATAGGGTGGTTTATGTGTCACATGTTTCAGAATCATTTTTAAAAGTTCTGCTTGAATATAGAGAGTCATGCCATCATTGACTTTGCG
>DHHZ01000119.1 GCA_002403515.1 Legionellales bacterium UBA4759
TGTATGTTTTTTCATAAAGGCTTTGCTTTGCATGGTTCGACAGATATTCCTGGCCGTCGAGCCAGTCATGGTTGTGTGAGATTATTTACACGTGATGCGGAGTGGTTAAATAAAAACTTTGTAGAAATTTCTAGTGACAAGAATCAGCAAACCGGCACATTGGTGGTTGTTAAACCTGTGACGCATCAATCTATACGCGAGTAAATTATGAGATACTTTTTTTTGATTTTAATGTGGCTTGGAAAAAGTTGTTTTGCAGAGGATGAGTCAACAAAACCATTGGGATGTAAATCTGTTGGATACCGCTATCAGTTAAGTACTTTGGAATTGCAACCGCGTGCAGAAGGTGACAAAGAATCACTGTATTTTTTTTATAATAAAAGTGCTGAGCCCATCAAGCTATATCACCTATTGGGCACCTCAGCGTACATAAAAACCTTTCTCAATCATACTTTAGAGCCGCAAATGTGGGCAGGACTTATTACTGGAGAGGAGCCTGTAAAATTTTTATGTGCTCGGCATGCTGATGATCAGAGCTTGGGTGAAATTGTCAATTGTCAAAAACTTTTAACGGTTTGTGAGTTTCCTAAAACGCGTTTTGGAATTAATAATCGGGGAAATTTTTGGTTGGTAAAATCTGCTGCTCGTGAGGCAGCCGTTCGACAAATTGAACGCTATGGCATAGTTCCTGAATAATTGAGGTTTTTATGAAAATCAAAACACTTTTTTCTTTATATTTTCTGGCTCTACCCATGTTGTGGGCTAACTCAGGAATTGATGAATATCGCATGGGGAGATTCAAAGAAGCCGCCAAATTATTATTGGCTGAAAAAAACCTCAATGCTTACGCTCAATATTACTTGGGTGAAATGAATCTTTATGGCTATGGGGTGCCACGTAATCAAACTATGGCCATTCGATATTTTGGGCAATCAGCACAAGCAGATTATTTGCCTGCTTTACAAATGATGGCTCGTTATACACTATTGATGGAAAAAAATCCCCAGAAAGCGCTGGAATGGTTTAAAAAGGCTGCCAATCAAAAAGACCTCAATGCGATGATGTATTGTGCGGCCGCTTATCAATTTGGCTATGGTGTCCAGGCCAACATTGATTTGGCACGCCATTATTATATTGAGGCAGCTAAACAAGGTAATGCACGTGCTCAATATTATTTAGCACAATACTTTTTAAATCCGCAAAAAGGATCTGATAAGCGTTTGGGAAGCCTTTGGCTTGAGAAAGCAGCGAAGAATGGCGATGAATTGGCTTTAGTTTATAAGGCAAATGTACTTCATCAACAAAAAGAATTTGCTAAAGGGCAAGATGTTTTAGCTGGAGTGCTAAAAAAAGAAGTGCCACAAGCGCTAAAATTACAGGCAGATTGGTTTTTGGAAAAAAATGAGCTCAATCAAGCTCATTATTATTTATTAAAAGCAGCCAAAAAGGCATACCCTGCAGCACAATTTGCTTTAGGGGAATTTTATCTGAAGCCTAACACACCCTTTTATCATGCTGATTACGGGTTTACCTGGATTTTATTGGCCGCACAACATCATGACACCAAGGCAAAAGCATTTTTAGAAAAAGCAACGCTTACACCTGAACAAACCGAAAAATTAAAAGAATTAAGCCTATTGGAAAAAAACCCTGTTTTCCAACGCCAGGCTGTTGCCATGCGATTATCTGCAAATCGAGCGTATGATTTTGACTTTTTACCCTATCGGCTCAAGGGAATTTGGTCTGATTGGAGGAATAAAGATGCTCTGGCTCAGGAACGCCTGAATGCATACCCTAAATTTTTTCAGCTGACAATCAAAGAACTTTTTAAGCCCAATTATCAATGGGTAGAACCTAAAGATATTAGCTTGCATGAATATTTAGATGCCATTAATCAATTAAAGGGGCCTGTAAAACCTTATCAAGGCTCATATCCTAATTATCTGGAGGCGTTGCCGCGAAACTATGCAGATTTGGATATAAAAAAATTGAATCATCAGGCGTATTTAGGGGTGGCTTCCTCACAGTTCCAATTGGCGACTTGCTATGAATTTGGGTGGCACCTGAAAAAAAATCTCGAAAAAGCCAGACACTGGTATAAACAAGCTATGGCGCAAGATTATTTACAAGCAGAGTATCAACTGGCTTTACTAGAATTAACCGGTGATAAAGCACAAATCGAAAAAGGGAAAGCCTATTTAAGAGATGCTGCATTCAAAGGTGATGTGAAGGCAGCATTTACTTTGGGTTTATTAAATGAAACCCAGGATGATGCACAATTAAAAGAAGCCAAAAACATGTTGATGTTGGCAGCCGTCAATGGCAGTGGCGTTGCGCAATTTCGTTTGGCTGAGTGGTTATCTCGTGAGCCGATTAAACCGATGAGCATCAAGGAGAGGCAACAACGCGATAAGATGCTAGGGGATTTGTATCGAGGTGCTTTTGAACATGGAATTCAAGAGGCTGCATTGCCTTTGGCCTATTATGAGGCATTATCTTCGAATGCAAAAAATCGTGAATGGGCCATGCATACAGCATTAAGTTATGCTAACCAAGGCAATGATGAAGCTGCGATATTGTTGGGGCTGATGATTGAAAAAGAAAATGTTCAATCTCATCAAGGCTCGGCAAAACAATGGTTTAGTCAGGCGAAAAATCACCCCATTGGGGCATTCATTTGGTCTAACTATGTTCGAGATGAAAAAGAAAAACAAGACTTATTAGAAAAAGCTGCACAAGCTAATTTCTCGTATGCATATTTAAATTTGGGTATTTTAAAAGCTCAAAATCAACAAGAGCCTTTTGCTGATTTGCAAAAAGCATCAGACATGAATAATTTGAAAGCCAAGCACTTATTGGCCAATTTATTGGTTTTGGATGGACAAGCCAATTTACAACAACAAGCAAGACAAGTGTTTAGAGATATGGCAGTGAATGGCGATGCCGAGGCTCAATGGAAATTAGGCTATTTGATGTCTTATGGATTGGGGGGCAATCAAGATGCAACTCAAGGTCAAATATGGTTGGAAAAATCTGCACAAGAATTACCATTGGCTCAATTTGTTTTAGCCTATTTGCACCATATGGGGCAATTCAATGGTCAGCCAGATGATAACAAAGCCAAATATTGGTTTGAAAAGGCATCTAAGCAATTGCCTAAAGCTGCAATTGCTTTGGGGTATTTGTATGAGATGGTTGATAAAAACTATAAATTTGCGATGCAATCATATGAAAAAGTTCGTGAACAAGAAAGGATTTTAGCCAATTATAACATTGCATTAATGTATGAATATGGAAAAGGTATTGAACCTAATTATTTCAAAGCGAAACGTTATTTTATATCTGCGGCTGAAAGTGGCTCTGCTGCAGCCATGTTTAAATTAGCAAATATGTATCAAATGACAGGGTTTTCTATGACCGCTAATGAATATATGAAAAAAGCAGCAAGTAAAGGACATCGTCCTGCTATTGCTGCCCTTCAATGATTGACTTATTGATCTAGGAATTTTTCAGCATCAAGCGCTGCCATACAACCAAACCCTGCTGAGGTTATGGCTTGACGATAGACAGAGTCAGCCACGTCACCGCAAGCAAAAACACCGGCAACATTGGTGGCGGTGGCATTGCCCTCAAGACCTGAGCGAATCTGGATATAACCATTTCTCATGTTAATTTGATTTTCAAAAATTTTGGTATTGGGCTCATGACCAATTGCAATAAATACGCCATCAGTTTCAAGGGTTTGGGTGGTATTTTCGTGGACATCTTTGATTTTAAGACCTGTTACTTTCATGTCATTACCCATCACTTCTTCGACAGTGTGATTCCAAATGATTTTGATATTGCCATTTTGAACTTTATTCATGAGGTGATCTTGTAAGATTTTTTCACTTCGCAATGAATCTCGACGATGAATTAAGGTCACTTCAGCACAAATATTGGATAAATATAAAGCCTCTTCAACGGCTGTATTGCCACCACCGATGACACAGACTTTTTTCTGTCGATAGAAAAAACCATCGCAGGTTGCACATGCGGATACGCCACGACCTTGATATGCTTGTTCTGAAGGCAGGCCTAAATATTTTGCACTTGCGCCTGTGGCAATAATTAGTGCATCACAGGTATAAGTTTTTTCTTGTCCTTTTAATTGAAAAGGGCGGTTTTTTAAATCAACAGCTTCAATTTGGTCAAAAATAACTTGGGTATCAAAGCGTTTGGCATGATTTTCCATGCGTTCCATTAAAGCAGGTCCTGTGAGTCCAGAAACATCCCCAGGCCAATTATCGACTTCTGTGGTGGTGGTTAATTGGCCGCCGGGTTGCATACCTGTGATAACAACAGGCTGTAAATTTGCACGTGCCGCATAAATGGCTGCGGAATAACCTGCAGGACCAGAACCGAGAATAATGAGTCGATGATGTTGGTTCATAGATTTTCCTTGAAAAAATAGATAAAGGTAAATGCAATTTGCTTTGTGAAGGACTATTTTAGATGAGTCAAGGTTGCATAGCAATTGCGTTGATATGAAAAACTTGATGAGTTATCAAAAAATAGAGCATGATGCGTGATATTATTGTTCTTAGTTTTTTCATGAATTCCACCATTTACAGATTTGGTGAAATGTTCTTTTATGATACTATAGTTTTATTGGGGATAACTATATTTTAATAAAAAGTCCATGGCTAAACATCGTCGTCAAAAAGTATCAAAATCAGACTATCATTTACACCTCGTCAAAAAGCACATTCTAGAAGGGGTGTTTGTTGTTTTATCTTGTTTGTCAGCTTTAGTATTGTTGGCTTTGGTCACATACTCATTACCACAAACTTCACATGCAAGCTTAATTTGGCAGAATTCAGCTGGGCGCTTTGGCTCAAATATTGCGCATATTTTATTGCAAAGCCTTGGATATGTTGCTTACATCGTACCTTTTGGTATGGAAGCCATTGCAATTCATATGTTGTTGGATTATCGACGTGTCTTAGAATATCACTGGGCTTTATTGATTGTGCGTTTTTGCGGCTTTATTTTGTTGATTGCCGGTGCATGCGGTCTTTGCGATATTTTATTACAGCCACAAGGGCTGTGGTATACACCAGGTGGATTCGTTGGTTTAAGTTTATTGAAATTATTTTGGAAAGGGTTTGAGGGTCCAGGAACACTTATAATTCTTCTTGGATTTGGTGGTTTGGGCATGACTTGGTTACTGGGTTTTTCATGGCTTAAGTTGGTGGAATATATGGGTATAGCTTCATTTTTTGTAGCCAAATACTTGCCATCTGGCATCCATCATCTCAAGGAGAAATATGGGCATCTCGGTCAAAAAACTTGGCTTGAAGTCAAACCTAAACTTCAAGAGAAAGCACCTCGACTAGAAAAAACCAAACCAGTGATTAGCCAAGCAAAAACACCGGCACCGCAAATTGAACAGCAATTAGATCTTCCTCGAGCAGAAAATGATGCTCCAGCACAAGTTCTCAAAGTTGCTGTGACTGAAGGACTGCCTGAATTATCCTTATTAGAAAAAGGCGTTAAGCTAAAGAGTAATCAATCTTATTCTCCTCAAGAATTAGAACATTTATCTAGAGAAGTTGAGCAGCATTTGATGGATTTTGCTATTCAAGCGCAAGTTGTTGCCGTTCATCCAGGACCTGTGATTACGCGTTTTGAATTGCAGTTGGGAGCAGGCACAAAAGTCAGTAAATTAAGTAGCTTATCTAAAGATTTGGCTAGATCTTTGTCGGTCAACCGAGTTCGCGTGGTGGAGGTGATTCCTGGCAAAACTGTGGTTGGTCTTGAACTGCCTAATCCAGAACGTCTGACGGTACGCTTTGGAGATGTTTTAAATTCTGAGGCATATTTAAACGCTCACTCGCCTTTAAGTCTTGGATTGGGGGTTGATATCGCTGGCCACCCAATGGTTGTAGATTTGGCAAAAATGCCACATTTACTGGTTGCGGGTACCACAGGTTCTGGTAAATCTGTGGGTATTAATTCCATGATTTTGAGTTTGTTATTTAAATCAACACCTGAGCAAGTGCGTTTGATTTTGGTTGATCCGAAAATGTTGGAGTTATCAGTTTACGATGGTATTCCCCATTTATTAACGCCTGTGGTTACTGACATGCGCGAGGCAGCCAGTGCCCTTCGTTGGTGTGTTAGTGAAATGGAGCGACGTTATCGATTAATGTCTGGTTTTGGCGTGCGTAATATCATCGGTTTTAATGAAAAGGTGAAAGAGGCTATTGCGCAAGGCACGCCATTATTAGACCCAACCATTGATCCTTTGGTTTCTGATGCACCTGCTACCCTAGAACCATTACCTTATATCGTGGTTGTTATTGATGAATTAGCCGACATGATGATGGTGGTGGGTAAAAAAGTAGAACAACTAATTGCCAGAATTGCACAAAAGGCAAGGGCCGCTGGTATTCACTTGATTTTGGCAACGCAAAGACCTTCGGTTGACGTGTTAACAGGGCTTATAAAATCAAATATTCCAACTCGAATTTCATTTCAAGTATCTTCAAAAATCGACTCCAGAACCATTTTAGATCAACAAGGTGCAGAACAATTACTCGGTTATGGTGATATGTTATTTTTAGCACCCGGAACAGGTGCGCCTTTACGTGTGCATGGCGCTTTTGTTGATGACAATGAGGTTCATCGGGTCGCGCAAGATTGGCGCCAACGTGGAACACCAAATTATATTGAGGCCATCACTCAAATGAGTGTTGAGTTTGGAGAAGGTGGGGCTGATGAACAAGGCCGTGAAGAAGAGTCTGATCCTTTGTATGATCAAGTGGTGGAATTCGTCATTCAAAATCGCAAAGCCAGTATCTCTGCGGTTCAACGACGATTTAAAATTGGTTATAACCGCTCTGCCCGTTTGGTAGAGGAAATGGAGCGTGCTGGTATTCTTGGGCCTTTAGAAGGCGGGGTTCGAGAAGTACTTGTTCCAGACAGCTCAATGCATTCTTAGGGGGAAATATGAAATTGTGGGCGTATTTAAGTTTTTTATTGATTGGACCATATGCATGGGCATTGCCTGCGCATAATATGTTAATCCAAAAATTAGAAGCCATTCATACCCTTGATGCAAAGTTTAATCAATCGGTATTCATGAATGGTCGTCGAATCAGTGATTCATCGGGGCAGTTTAGTTTAAAAAAACCTGGGCAACTTTATTGGAATATTCAAAAGCCGCATCAGCAAATTTTAATTGCTGATGGTCAATATGTTTGGGTCTATGAACCAAAACTGCATCAAGTTACTAAAAAAAATCAAAATAAAGGTGTTGGGGGAGCGGCAGGTTTATTTGTTAGTGGGAAACCAAATTTATGGATTTCACGATATAAAGTAAATTCTTTAACACAAGGACCTTATACAGTATTTCAATTGCTTGCTAAAAATCAAAAAAATAGTTTACCCAAAGTGAAATTATTTTTTGGAGAAAATCGCATTGAAAGAATAGAATTTTGGGATCAGCTCGGACAATACAGTCAAATTCGCTTGAATCAAGTTAAAGTGAATCAGAGTGTTTCTAATCGATTATTTCATTTTTCGCCCCCAAAAAATGTGGATGTGATTAATCTAGGATAATATCAATGACAGACAGGCTGTGGTTACCTAAAGTCAAACAATTTTTAAAACCCGTATGGATGGGGCTATTACATTTAGCTCATCGTTTGATGATGCCATTAATGTTTATCGTCATTTCTTATGCGCTCATTGTTTCTTTATTTACTGCGCTTACCCCATGGGTTAAAACCTATAAACCCCAAATTACAGCCATTTTAAATCAAACAGCACATCAAAAAATTGAAATAGAGGATATTAAAACCAGTTGGTATGGTTGGTATCCTGTATTGAAACTGGTGAATGTTAAGCTAATTCCCGAGCAAGGGCCGGCACTAGTTTGCGATGAATGTTGGATTGGTTTTGATGTCATACGCTCATTGCTTTATTGGCATTTACATCCAGGGATGCTTTATATCGATGGCTTAAATTTACATTTGACACAAAAACAAGACCATTGGGAAATTCAAGGTGCTACACAGTTTTCTAAACCCCAAGATATCAAAACAGACCCAGCCATGGTATTAGGCAAGTTATTGTCTTTTGCACCTGAGCGAGTGTTACTGAAAAACATTCAATTGACCTTTCATCCTCAGTCACAAAAAACTTATGCGTTTAAAAATATTCGTTTGCTCGGTTTAAAAAAAACAGGCAATTACCATTGGTCCATTCAATCATCTTTTGGAAAAGATAGTTTATTAAAAATTCGCATCGATATGCCGCTTTTGTCAAATCTTGCCTTACCTCAAAACGGTAAAATGTATGTTGAGATAGAAAATTTAGATTTACCGAGTGTACCAGGTTACCAACAATTTATTTCAGATAGAAAGTTTCAGCGTTTTGAAGGAAACCTCAATAGTACAGCTTGGGTGGAATGGAACAAAGGCAATGTCAGTGAAATTCATGCGCAGGTAGATTTAAAAAAAGCACTCATTCAATCTGTTTATGCGAAAAAACCCATGGTTTTTGATGCAATCAATGCCAACAGTTTATGGAAAAAAAGAAGTACTGGTTGGGAAGTCGCTATGGATAAAATGAATTTGAAATCCAATAGCATTGAGTTGATCGATGACAAATTCCTGTTATTTTTCCAATCAGATTGGAATACGTATCATTTATATCTAAAAGATTTACCTTTGAAGTTATTATCAAGCTTAAAACCACAATTACCACCGCAATCATTGAAATCATTTGATGTGTTTCCTCAAGGTGAATTGAAAGAATTGCAATTGAATTTTAAAGATGGTGAGTTGGATTATTTTTTAACCCAATTTAATGATATTTCTTGGGATGTTTCCAATAAATACCCTGGTGTGCAAGGCTTAACAGGGGTATTGAGTTGGGAGCCTCGAACTTCACATTTAGAAATTTCATCACAAAATTTTATTCTTAAGCCTAAAAACGTTGACCCTTTGGTATTTGATAATCTACAAATGATTGGGACTTTGCAGAAAAATGTCATGAATCAACAAACCCTTCATCTTGAAAAATTGGTATTGGCTAGAGGGGACTTGGCATTGACTATGAGCGGTGAAATTGATGAACCGCTCGATGCTGATAAAAGAAATTTAATTGTTCAAATGAATTGGTCAGCGGAAAATGCCCATCAATGGTTAAAATATCTGAATCTATTCTTGCCTGATGGAGGACTGAGTCAATGGTTAATGCAAGATGTGAAACGAATTCATCAAACCAGTGGCAACATGATTATCAATGGACTTTGGAAAGATTTTCCTTTTGATCAAAATCAAGGTGAGTTTAGTATTAATAGCCATCTTTATGGGGTCGATTTAATTTTTGCCAAAGATTGGCCATTAACCTCTGATATTGATGCAAACCTAAAGGTCAACCGGCGCGATTTAGAAGTTTTTATCGATAAAGCGACTCTAGGGCAGTTACCCGTCTCCCAATTGCATTTGAGTGCCCCTAACTTAGGTCTTGGGAAAGAAGTGATTTTGGTACATGGACTTTTAAAGAACAAAGTATCAGAACTTTTTAAATATTTATTGAATTCACCACTCAAACAACGCGCTCAAAATTGGTTGATTTATGATTTTAAAGGCCAAGGCGTCCTTGATCTAAAACTCGATATTCCTTTATACAAAGGGCGAGATGAAATCTTTGTTGATGGTCAATTACAGCTGGATGAACAGCCCATGGATTTAAATGTTTTTAGTCATCCATTACATATTGATAACTCAAAAGGGCAATTGAGTTTTAATCAAAATGGTTTATATGCAGGAGATTTGGTAGGGCGTGTGGGCAATGATCATTTTAACTTAAACATTGAGCATCATCCCATTGGTGATGAGACCCAACTTTACATTCATGGTGCCATGGGGCTTGATGAATTAAAGAAAGCCTGGGGTATCGAAACCTCAAATATCCTTAAAGGGCATCTACCCATTGACGGTGTGATTAATTTACCCAATGGTCACAAAAATGATTGGGAAATGCAGTGGAAGAGTAATTTAAAAGGTGTCGAATTACAGTTGCCACAACCTTGGAATAAAAATGAAAAAGAAGAAAAACCATTTCAAATCGATATGGTTTACCATGAACATGGTTTAATTAGCATGGATGTATTATATCAAAATAAGAGCTGGAAAATTGATTATGATAAAAAAGTTTGGTATTTGAAAATTTCTGAACCAGAAATCATGGGTGAAATTGATTACCAGGCATCTAAAAATAAAGTGCATGCAAAACTAAGTCGATTGTATATCGATGACAAATTATTTGAAGGCAAAGACATTGATAAATCAAAAGCCTGGTCTATTCAAGACATGCCAGAGCTGAATATCCAAGTCGAAGATTTTCATTACAATGATTTGAATTTAGGTGAGTTATTGCTCTCGGCCAAAATTTTAGATAAAAAATACTCTTTCGAAGAAGTAAAAATCGCAAGTCCTGCTTATACCATGTTATTACATGGTGATTGGAGCAAAAAGCAAGCTAAAAACCATATAAAATTTACAGGTCAAATGGTCATTTCTAATCTATCAAAACTTCTACAACAGTGGGGCATTACACCTGTTGCAGATACACGCAATGGCTTGATTGATTTCAATGGTTATTGGGATGAGCCTTTGAATCAAATTTCTTTAAAAAAACTAAAAGGTATCATTGATATTAGTTTGAAGAAAGGCAATATCTCCCATTTCGATGCACAAACTGAACAAAAGATTGGTTTAGGCAAACTCTTGAGTATTTTAAGCCTACAGACCCTGCCTCGACGTTTACGCTTGGATTTTAGTGATTTGGCAACCTCAGGATTTGCTTATGACTTATTCAAAGGACACTTTGATTTGAATGAGGGTTTATTACACACCAGTGATTCATTCATGGATGGTCCAATTGCCCATGTCAAAATGCAGGGAAAGTTGAATGTCTTAGACAGATGGTATGATTTAGAGTTACAAGTTTACCCTTATATTACAGCAAGTCTCCCGGTGGTCGCTACCATCGCAGGGGGGCCTATTGCTGGCGTTGCAACTTGGGCTGCAAATCATGTCATCAATAAGGGAATGCAGCAGGTAAGTGGTTATACCTATAAAATTACTGGGCCTTGGAAAGAGCCTGTTGTGCAACAAGTTAGTTTGACGAGGAAGAAAAATGACACCACTGTTAAAGGAAATGATTAGGGTCTATTGGGAGATGATAACGTTTAAACGTTCTCCTTTGGATACCCCTGATTCAACAATGATGCTTTTGATTGCTATCGGTCTATCTTTGAGTATCAGTTTGGGTCAATTGGTTGTCAGTTTCAATCTGGGTAAGTTAACTATGCCATTGTGGGTAAGTATTCTCATGATTATTTCACAATTGGTTTTGGCATTTCTTTACATACGCTTTATTCTATGGACGCAAAACAAGCAAATGGTCTGGCAAAAACTCATGACATGTTGGGTCATGATGCTTTTTATATTGGATAGTTTAGCCTTTTTAATGATGTTGTTGATTTTAGTCATCGATGCTTTTGGGTTGTTGATGGTATTACAAAAAGGCGTGATATTTTTGAGTATTGTTGTCGGGTTTGTTTTATCATTTTGGCAAATATCCTTTTCAGTCCGCTTGTATCAGTTATTTTTAAATCAATCAGTTTTTTTTGCGATAGGGGTTTATTTGGGTTGGTTTGGACTGAATTTCCTGTATTTAACTTTTTTAAGAACTTTACTTCAAATTTAGGTGAGCGTGCATGCATATTCATATTTTAGGCATTGGTGGTACGTTTATGAGTGCTTTGGCTATTTTGGCGAAGGCAAAAGGTTATCGAGTAACAGGGCATGATGCGGCATGTTATCCACCGATTAGTGATTTGTTGCAAGAGCATGAAATTGATTTTGTTGAGGGCTATGATGATGCCAGTTTAATGTTGGCAGCAGATGAAGTTATTGTAGGCAATGCCATGAAAAGAGGGATGCCTATCATTGAAACCCTGCTCAACACGCATAAACGTTATACTTCTGGTCCTGAATGGTTGGCGCGTGAAGTACTTAAAGACTATCAAGTGATTGCTGTTGCGGGCACGCATGGTAAAACAACAGTAACCACCATGCTTGCATATATTTTAGAGCAGGCCGGTAAGCAACCGGGCTATTTGATTGGCGGCGTGCCACAATGTCTTGCTACCAGTACCAAGTTGGGTGCTGGTCAATACTTTGTCATTGAAGCCGATGAATACGATACAGCATTTTTTGATAAACGACCTAAATTTATGCATTACCGTCCACAAGGTTTGGTATTGAACAATTTAGAATTTGATCATGCAGACATTTACTCTTCTTTAGCCGCTATTCAATTGCAATTTCATTATCTTTTTAGAATGGTTCCTCAAAATGGTTGGGTCATTCGACCTGCACATGATAGTGGGGTAGATGGTGCTTTGGAAAAAGGTATTTACACACCAGCTTGTTGTTGGGCATGGGACAATGAAGCCGATGTGAAAATTGAGCTGATTGAAACGGATGGTACCCAATTTAAAATTAAAACGCATTTTGGTGAAGCGCAGGTGAATTGGTCGCTGATGGGCCAGCACAATGTGGAAAATGCTGTGGCTGGGATATTGGCTAGTCATAAAGTGGGCGTGCCTTTGCAGCAAGCAGCTGATATTTTAAAAAATTATCGCTCAGTTAAGCGCCGCATGGAAATTTGTTTTCATCATCCCGATTTAACAGTCTATGATGATTTTGCGCATCATCCAACCGCGATAGAACGCACAACACAAGCGATTAAAAATTCAAAAAAACATCAGCGCGTCATCGGTATATTAGATTTTGCATCAAACTCAATGCGTGCTGGTCACCATTTAGAAAAAATGCCTCAAGCATTAAGCGCATTGGATGAATTGTATGTTTTAAATGCTTATGATTTTGATGTGGTTGAACATGCCAAACAGTGGCCCTGCCCAGTGTATGTTTTTGCATCAATAGAAGAACTGATTCAAAATTTGCTTGAAAATACACAACCCAAAGACGCAGTTGTTATGATGAGTAACAAAGGCTTTGGGATGTTGAGAGTGAAATTACTTGATGTTTTGGCCAAAGATTTTTCTGTAAGCCAAGCCTAATAAAGCTGGGGCTAGCATCAAAATCAAACCAAGACCAAAGTAAAATTTATAAAGTTCTGGATGTGGAAGCGATAAAGCCTCTTGGGGTGGGAAAAAGCCAATATATAAGGTGATTGAACAACCCATGAGGCCTAAAACACAAGTGAAATAATACCCCAGTTTTTTGCCTGGAATTTGAAATGGTCGTTCAAGTGTTGCAAATTGTTTTTTGATCTTGATGGCGGCAAAAAACATCAATACATACATACACATATAAAGTTCTGTACTCAAGGCAGTAAAAAACCAATACATGGCATTGATGTTTGGCATTAATAAAAAGCTCAAACATAGCAATGTGACAACGAGTGCTTGTGTAATCAGGATTCTTGAGGGGGTGCCTTGGGAATTCAATTGCGCAAACCATGAAGGCAAAATCTTGTCTTTTGCAGAATATGCCAAACCCTGGGCAGGAGCAATAATCCAATTGACCATGCTGCCTATACTGCCAACGAAAATTAATAAAACCAAAGCAGGCATTAAGAATTCTAAATGATGGTATTTTAAAAAGCTGGTGCAGGTTTGTAAGACACCAATGACCAAATTAATCTCATGTTTTGGTAAGACCATGGCAATAGATAAAGAGCCAAAAATCATGGTGATTAGGATTAATATGATGGAATAAAATATCGCTTTTGGATAGGTATTTTGTGGGTTTTGGATTTGACGAACATGAACCGCGGCGAGTTCCATTCCAAGAAATGAAGTCATGATGGCTGTTAACGAAATCCATGAATCTTGTTGAGAAATTTTAGGGATGAGGTCATGTAGCTCAAAAGATATGGCACTAGGATGACCCAAGGCAACCCAAAGAAAACCTAAAAGAATGATGAGCCCCATGGGTAAAATCATACCCAATACTGCACAAACGCCCGCAAATTTAGCGGATGCGTGAATGCCGCGCAAAGCCATGATGGTCAAGCCCCAAAAAATAGTAATGGTACAGGTTATTGCAAAAAATGTATTATTGGTGCTGTCTGGAAAAAAAAGGTAAGCCAAAGTACTACTGATAAACAATAAAATTGTTGGATACCACACCAAGGTATTGACCCATTGCAACCAAATGGTGATAAAAGCCAATGTTTGCCCAAAAGCTTTTTTGACCCAACCATAAATACCTGCCTCTTCCTCTGACCATAAGGTTGAGAGTTCTGCAGAGACCAAGGCAACAGGAATTAGAAAGATAATTGCTGATAGTATGAAAAAGAAAATCAGTTGTGAACCAAACCAAGCCGCAGCAGGTAGATTACGAATACTATCGATGGCGCCAGTGATTAAAAGTACCAAAGAAAGGGTAGATAAGGTTTGAATAGATGTTTTTTTATTCATTTTAAATACTTAATACTAAGAAGTTTGATGAGCGCATGCTGGTGAAGCGATTGCCTGGGGTTGTTTTTGCCACTCAGTGGGCGTGCACAGGTGCATACTACAGGCATGAAGGCCCGAAGTAAACTCTGTTTGGATTAAATTTTGCACTAAACGATGCCGCTGGATACGGGTTAAATCAGCAAATGCCTCTGACACAATAATTAATTTGAAATGTGTTTCTGCGTCTTTAGGAACACGATGCGCATGGGATTCATTGATAACTTCCAGATGATCTGGAGTAAAATGCCCATTTAGCATATTTGCTAGTCTTTTTTTGCGATTTAAATTCATAAAACAGATGATTTTTATACAAATAATTATATATAATACCACAGTCTTAAATTTTTGTAAGGAATGAGAATGCGTTCACTCATTAAAGCGTTTACTCTTTTGGAAATGATGTTGGTCATTGCCATCATTGGAATTATGGCAACACTTGCTATACCAGCCTATCAAGACTACGTGGTTCGTGCACGTGTTATGGAAGGTTTGCAGATGTCTATGCCAGCTAGAATGGCGGTTAATGAAGTATACATGACATCTCATGAGTTCCCTGTTTCACAACAAGCGACAGCATATCAAAGCCCAGAACCCTCTAAAAATATTGAAAATATCAGTATCGCATCAGGCACTGGTGTAATTACCATTGCCTATACCACACAAGCCGGTGGCGGTACTTTGGTTTTAACACCTGCTGTAAAATCTGATGGACAACTAACCTGGGATTGTCAGCAAGGTAGCTTGCCAGACAAATTTAAACCCCAAGTATGTTTAGAAAAAGCTGGTTAAACCAGCTTTTTTTATTTCAGATGATTGATGATTTGTTTTTTGAGATAGTTTGGTAAACCTTGCTCATACGGTGGATAAGCCTCGCCTTGAATCAACGGTAAAATATATTCGCGACAAGCTTCAGAAATACCAAATTGGTCCTCTCTGATATATTCTTTGGGCATGTGTTTTTCCACATTAGCAACTTCAGTTAGCGATACCGCATCAATGGACCATTGGTAAGGTTGATTGCTATTTCTAACAATAACAGGCATTACACCATGTTTTCCAGAAATAGCCAGCTCTACTGCATATTTGCCAAGTGCAAATGCTTGTTCAACATCCACTTGAGAAGCAATATGGCGTGCAGAACGTTGTAGGTAATCGGCAATTGCATAATGATGTTTATAGCCGAGTTTATCTTGAACAAGATTGGTTAGGTAAGATGCAACGCCACCCAACTGCGCATGACCAAAAGCATCTGTTCGAGATTGTGCACTTAGAAATTGACCTTCAGCATTTCTCACGCCTTCCGAGGTGACAATTACACAAAAACCACACTTTTTGACAGTTTCATCTACTTTGGCTAGAAATTTTTGTTCATCAAAGACAACCTCAGGGAATAAAATGATATGGGGTGCTTCAAGAGGGCCTTGTCCAACTAAACCTGCAGCTGCTGCAATCCAACCTGTATGACGTCCCATCACTTCTAATACAAACACCTTGGTTGAATTTCTCGCCATGGAGGCTACATCCAAAGAAGCTTCTAATGTTGATATAGCAACATATTTTGCAACAGAACCGTATCCTGGGCAGTTATCAGTGACAGGTAAGTCATTGTCAATGGTTTTGGGAATGCCGATGCATTGTAATGGCCATCCAAGTTCTTTAGCTCTTTGAGCAATTTTAGCGCTGGTATCTTGTGAATCCCCACCACCATTGTAGAAGAAATAGCCAATATTATGTTCTTTAAAAACCGCAACTAATTTTTCGAATTCGTCATCTGTTTTGAGTTTGTGCCGGCAAGAACCAAATGCACCACCTGGGGTAAAATACAATTGATTCAATTCTTCCGGGGTAAAGTCATCGCAATCAAACAATTGATTATTCAACACACCCAAAATTCCGTTTTGAGCTGCATAAATTTTACCAATTTGTTCTGGATGTTGTTTGGCTGTTTGGATGACACCTGCGGCTGTGGCATTGATCACTGCAGTAACACCGCCTGATTGTGCGTAAATGGCATTTTTCGCCATGATTTCTCCCTTTGTATAAAATTGATAAGATAGTTTAGCAAATGTGTGAGAATTCTCTAGTCAATCTTTGAAAATCTGCTTGGTTGAAAAAGTAATTTGAGGTAGTATTTAGTAAATAATTTTGACATTTAAGGAATCTAATTTTGAATCCAGTACGTACTCGTTTTGCTCCCAGTCCAACAGGTTATTTACATGTCGGGGGCGTGCGAACCGCTTTATTTTCATGGTTGTATGCGAAGCATTTTCAAGGTGAATTTATCTTAAGAATTGAAGATACTGATAAAGTTCGTTCAACTTCTGAATCAGTCGCTGCCATCATTGACGGCATGGCTTGGTTAGAGCTGGAAGCTAATGAAGGGCCTATATATCAAAGCCAAAGGTTTGACCGCTATGAGGCAGTAGCACAAGAACTCATTCAAAAAGGTTTTGCTTATCGATGTAATTGTTCCGTTGAGCGGTTAGAAAAAGTTCGTGAAGAGCAAATGGCCAAGGGCGAAAAGCCTCGTTATGATGGTCATTGTCGTGATAAAGACATTTCTACCGCTAAACCATTTGTTATTCGTTTTAAAACCCCAAAAGAGGGTGAAGTTGATTTTCATGATTTGGTTTATGGAGAAATCACTGTGGCCAATCATGAATTGGATGATTTGGTTTTGGTAAGAACCGATGGTGTTCCAACTTATAATTTTGCGGTGGTGATTGATGATTGGGATATGAATATTACCCATGTCATTCGTGGTGATGATCACATCAACAATACACCCAGACAAATTCATTTATATCAAGCACTAAAAGCGCCAATTCCTATTTTCGCGCACTTGCCTATGATTTTAGGACCCGATGGTAAAAGATTATCAAAGCGTCATGGTGCCGTCAGTATTATGAGCTTTAGAGAGGAAGGCTATTTACCTCAAGCCTTGTTAAATTATTTGGTGCGTTTGGGTTGGTCTCATGGCGATCAGGAAATTTTTTCCATTGAAGAAATGATTAAAGATTTTAATCTTGAGCATGTTAGTCGTTCAGCTTGTTCTTTTGATTATGATAAATTGCGATGGCTCAATCAGCATTATATGAAAACACTTGCACCAGAAGATACCAAAGTTGAATGGTTATGGCATATGCGCAATCAACAACTGGATATGACGCAAGGTCCAAGTTGGGAAGCCTTGGCACCTTTACAAACACCTCGCTATAAAACCATGAAAGAATTGGTAGAGCAAAGCCATTATTTTTATGAGGATATTGAACCCAACTACTCTGAATTAGAGGCTTTTCGAAATCAAGCTTTAGATAATGCTTTAAATGAACTGATTATTGAATTAACTCAATTAAAAGATTGGAATGCCAATATGATCAATTCAGCCATCAAGGCCATATTGCAAGTGCATGGTTTAAAAATGCCACAATTGGCACAGCCGCTTCGTTTATTGGTGTCTGCAACTTTAACCACTCCAAGCATTGATGTGACCTTGGAGTTAATAGGTCGGCAAAGAGTATTGGAACGTCTTAAGAGGTATTTTCGTTAAGAAGAAAACCCACCTCAAAGGTGGGTTTTTTATTATAAAATCTTATTGACGGCGTAGAGTTTTATGAATATCTTCAAGGCTTTCTTGAGGCTTTTGAGATTTTTGGGATTTAAGCAGTTCTTTGATAGAATTTAATAATTTTTCAAGTTGTTCATAAATTTTTTCTAAATATTGATTCCCTTGGCAAAAGTTTTTTAAGGGGTAAAGTTTTTCATCAAGTTTATTATGTAAGCTGGATAAAATGACCTCGCATGCCTCGAGCGTAAGATTTTCTTTCTCGTTTTTTGGAATGGTTGCAAGTAGTTCATCAACCAAGCTTTTTATTTTTTTTGTGGAGAGTTTAAAAAATGAAAGTTTCTCCAAAACAGAGGATTGAACATTTTCTATCTTTGTTTTCAAACCCTCTAATTGGGTATGGATAAGTGTCATTTTTTTGATTAGTTCTTGTCTTTGTTTTTCTATTTCTTGTTGTATTTGGTAAATCGCTGAAATTGCTGACAATTCTTCAGGAAAGATGAGGTTTATTTGTAGTAACGCATTTTCAGTCAAAGTGCTATCTTTTGATAATATTTCAATCTGAATTGCTTCGTATAATTTCTTGATGATTATATTACAGTCATTATTGCTTATTTCGGGGATATTAGCTTCATACAATTCATTTTCAATAAATGCGTATAATGTCTTTATAAATTCTTGGGGTATTGCTAAAGTAGAACCGTTATAGCTTATGTTGAGCACTTGTGGTTCATCAGGAGATTTTAGAGACGATAATTGTGAATTTGCTTGTTCTATTAGCTGCCGCTTGGGGATTGCTTCTTTTTCATTACAAGCCATCCAAACTAGACCAATCGCTCCAAAAGCGTATCTAGGGTCAACTTCCGTTTTTTTATATGCTAAAGTTAGGTCTTCGCGAGAAATTCTATACAGGAGATCATCAATTATTTGTGCACTGCCTAAAGGGAATGTGGTTTGCTTTAAAACAGGTTCGATAGTATCCATTATCCAGGGCAAAGAGTCTTCAGCACCTATGCTAGCTCTTTTTTCTTCTGGAAATGAATTGACGGACATGATGTATAAATCAATACAAATTTGTAAAAAATCATCAAAATTTTTTTGATTTTTAGGATCAGATAAATATTTTTCAAGTGCGATTCGAAAATTTTCTTGAAGTGTTTCAATAGCATCCTTGCTCATGATATTAATTTATTAAGAGCTTGTACTATAATAATAGACTATTTTCCAAAACAAACTGCTGTTGTACTTTGACAATCATCATCACATTCTTGTTCATGTTTCTCTTCCCATGATAATTCAAGTCGTTTTATTAAATCATTAATATATTGGGGGAGTGAGGCTTGAATTAAAGACAATTGAAAATGAGCGTAACCTATATCAAAGGATTTCACTTTTTTTAAGAGGAAATTGTAATGGAATCCTGTGAATGGAATATCACGTTGCAAACATGCATTTTGAATATGCTCCACATTTTCAACTTTATCGTCAATCATCATGAGATGCCTTGGAACAAATCTCAAATTTTCAAATAACACTTTGCCTTTATCACGACCATTACAAAAAATAATTGGAAACAAACTAGGATTGATACCAACTTGTTGAAGCTGACGATGTGTAATTTCTATTAAGTCATTATTTCTTGCAGTCAGAAATACTTGTTTAATTTTAATTGCATGCAAGGCTTTGATTATCTTTATGGTTTCTGGCTCTACGTATGTCGCATCGACATATTTTTGAACCGCATTGTAAGTTTGAATCATCTGTTCTAATTTAAATGCTGAAGCTAGTTTACTATTGGCCATTTGAAAAAAATGACCAAACCACTGGTCTGAACCTAATTCTTTTGTGGATTGGAAAATGGTATTATCCAAATCCCAACATATAATGGTTCTAATGCCAATACGTCGACTGGTTAATAGTTGTTTAATGTTTTGTATAGAAAAAATTTGGGTTTGTGTAGATTGTGAACTTTTCATCAAATTAAAATCGCAAATGGTTAATTATTGTCGACATTATAATCAATTAACAAAATAAATAAAGATTTAAGAACGTTTAGCTGAATAAACCTTTTCGTAACTGCTTGTCTTCATTTAAAACGTCGCCAATTTCTGAGGTAATAAAGTTTTGAAGTGGTTCGTTTTCTAATGCGCGGTGTTTATTTTCGACGGTCAATACCATGGACTGGGAGGCTCTGGGATTTTATCAAAAATTTGGATATGAAATTGAATTTCAAAGAATGGGTTATTTAAATGAATCGATAATGTTTTTTTGAGAAAATCATTGTGAGGTGTTGAAATTGGTGGGCCCACTAGGACTTGAACCTAGGACCAACGGATTATGAGTCAGTTGTAAATAATTAATCACAATCAATCAAAACAAATAACAATAATAGAATCATCAGGTTAATAATTTTTTTGCGCTACCCTGTATTCCTATTTATTTTTATTTGTTGTGACTTAATGTCCCAAAAATGTCCCAAAAAATTGAGCAATCGTTACAAAATGTATTGATTGATTTACATTTATCTCAATATGAGATATAATAAGATTAAACAAGGATATTTATTGTTATGCATATAATAACCAAAAGAAGAATTACTGAGGCAAAAGATTTGTTTCCTCAGTGTGCATCTGCATTACTTGGATGGTTAAAAGTGTTAGAGCAGAATGATTTTAAAAATTTTTCTGAATTGAAAGCAACTTTTAACAGTGTAGATAAAGTTGGTGATTTGTATGTTTTTGATATTGGAGGAAATAAACTTCGATTAATTGCGAGCATTCATTTTAATCGACAGAAATTGTATATTCGACATATCTTGTCCCATCAAGAATATGACAAAAATAAGTGGAAGGAGTAAACATGACTGCTTTAGCACGTAATCATTATTTAGAAGAAACTATTGTGCATTGGAAACATATTGCGCCTATTATTCATGAGCCTCAAAATCATGCTGAATATGAAAAACTTGCGGATATGCTTGATCAATTGCTGAATATTGTTGGTGATAATGAGTCGCACGAATTAATGGGATTGGTCGATGTGATTAGTCATATGATCTCGATGTATGATGAATGTCATCAAAAGCCTTTGCAACAAGCTTGCGGTGTTGATGCATTAAAATTTCTCATGGAACAACATAAATTAGATCAAAGTGATTTGAAAAACGAAATTGGCAGTCAGGGTGTTGTGTCTGAAATTCTAAATGGGAAACGCCAACTGAATCTTTCACATATTAAAAAATTAGCTCTTAGATTTGGTGTGAAGCCCGCAACATTTATTGATTCAGTTTAACAAGTAGGATATGTGTATGACAAAAAATCTAGAAATTACTTATGTTGCTCAACCCTCATCAGAAGATATTCAAAGTCTATATGATGGAATAGCAATACATTCCCAATTAAAGAAAAATCAATCGCCCATTGAGAGTTTTGGTTTTTTTGTGTATTCAGATTCCAATAAAGTTTTAGCCGGCTGTAATGGATGCATTCTTTATGGTTGTCTGTATATCGATTCTTTGTGGGTGGATGAAGCTTTACGACATCAAAATGTTGGTACTCGATTAATAACATCAGCAGAAATTTTGGGAAAAGAAAAGAGATGTTTATTTGCGACGGTCAATACCATGGACTGGGAAGCATTGGGGTTTTATCAAAAACAAGGGTATGAAGTTGAATTTCAACGATCGGGTTATGCACATGGGTCGACAATGTATTTTTTAAGAAAATCACTGTGAGATATTGAAATTGGTGGGCCCACTAGGACTTGAACCTAGGACCAACGGATTATGAGTCCGCTGCTCTAACCAACTGAGCTATAGGCCCGAATAAAATGCATTTTAAATGGAATCTTCCTTGATTTCCAGTATTATTTTAAATTTCTTCAGTTTCAATGAAACTTCTTAATTTTTCTGAACGTGCAGGATGACGAAGCTTTCTCAGTGCTTTGGCTTCAATTTGACGAATACGCTCACGTGTAACATCAAATTGTTTACCGACTTCTTCCAAAGTGTGATCGGTATTCATTTCAATACCAAAACGCATACGTAAAACTTTTGCTTCACGAGGCGTTAAAGTCTCAAGAATTTCCAAAGTTGCTTCTCTTAAGCTCTCTGCAGTTGCAGAATCGATTGGTGATTGCATATTCTCATCTTGAATAAAATCACCCAAATGCGATTCATCATCGTCACCAACAGGTGTTTCCATCGAAATAGGTTCTTTAGCAATCTTCAATACTTTACGAATCTTATCTTCGCTCAAATCCATTTTCTCTGCCAACTCTTCAGGCGTTGCTTCACGACCTGTTTCTTGAAGAATTTGTCGAGAGATTCGGTTGAGTTTATTGATGGTTTCAATCATGTGTACCGGAATACGAATAGTACGTGCTTGGTCAGCAATCGAGCGGGTGATGGCTTGACGAATCCACCAAGTCGCATAGGTTGAGAATTTATAACCACGACGGTATTCAAATTTGTCCACCGCTTTCATCAAACCAATGTTACCTTCTTGAATCAAATCCAAGAATTGTAAACCACGATTTGTGTATTTTTTTGCAATCGATATTACCAAACGTAAGTTGGCTTCAACCATTTCTTTTTTAGCGCGTCTGGCCTTGGCTTCACCAATCGACATTTCACGGTTAATGTCTCTCACTTCCGCTACTGTTAAGCCAGTTTTTTCTTCGAATTGAATTAGCTTTTCTTGTGTTTTTAAGATTTCAGTTTCTAAAGTTCCAAGTCTATCTAAATCCAATTGTTTGGCAAATTTGCTTTTCACATCATGCAGCCATTCACGATTGGCTTCATGCCCTGGGAATGTGTCAATAAAGATTTTGCGTGGCATTTTTGCTTTATCGATACACAAACGCATGATTAAACGTTCGTAATCACGAATTTGTAAACGCATTTCACGGAAATGATCCATTAAAATATCAACTTGACGTGAGGTCAGTTTTAATTTTAGAAAGGATTCTGCCATTTGGTTGAATGCTTCAATGGTTTTAGGATGACTTCTACCATTTTGAGCCAATGCTTGATTGGCAACTTCATACCGTTCTCTTAATTCATCAAAATAAATTTTAGCTTGTTCAGGATTGGGGCCATCATCCACTTCTGGTAAACTACCATCTTCGGTTTCCGCCTCTTCCAATTCTTCATCTAAATTGGCTTCAACTTCTTCTTCATTGAATAGTTCATCTTCAGAAGTTAAAGGGACATCTTCATCCATAAACCCAAGAATAATATCGCTCAACCGTACTTCTTCAGTGGCTGTTTTGTCATATTCATTCAGTAAAACTTCAATGGTTTCAGGATAGCTGGCTAAAGAACGCAATACTTGAATGGTGCCTTCTTCAATACGTTTTGCGATTTTAATTTCGCCTTCACGGGTCAATAATTCAACAGAACCCATTTCTCGCATGTACATACGAACCGGATCAGTTGTTCGACCAGTTTCTTTATCGACCGAGGCCAATACCATCGCAGCTTCTTCAACGTCTTCTGGAATTTCTTCAGTATTCCCTAACAGGGCAAGCTCATCTTCGCTGGGCGGAATTTCAAATACTTTAATATTCATTCCTTCAAGCATGCTAATGATGACATCAAAATGCTCGGTATCCACGATATTGGGTAATAAATCATTAATTTGGGCGTAGGTAAGATAATTTTGTTCACGACCTAGATTAATGACTTTGGTGATTTGTGAACGGTGCTGTTCTTGTTCATTCATGCTCATAGGAATTCAATACTTAATATAATTAAATACATAACTTTTCAAATTATAGATAAGGGCTTGCAATAACGCCAATGAAATTGGAAAAAAATTTATAATTGAAAAGGGCCTTTTTTACTAATCATAATTTTATTATGTAAAACACAAATCTCCAAGAGAAATTGTATAATTTTTAAAAAAATACTTACATTTTTTGAACTTGACGTCTTCTTAAAAGTTGTTGAAGGCGATATTTTTGTTCATCATCAAGTCCTTGTGTTTTTAGTTTTTGAATGAGCTGTTCGATTTCATCAGTCAAAGATTGTTTGACTAAAAATTCAAAAATTTCAATCAAAGTGCTGGATTGTTTATCTTCATGAATTTGATGGTCAAAAATAGCCAATTTATTGAAAGCTTCATAAAATTGAGTATCTCGGAAATATTCTACAAGGCTTGCTGTTGTTAGATGGGATTGGGCTTGCAAGGTCTCAAAAATAAGACCAAAGGGTTCTGGTGATTGCAATGCGATATCTTTCAAGAGAGGCTCTGGCAAGGTTTTGTATAATCCTGGATTTTGAATGATCAATGCCATAGCAAGCCGAATGGGCGTGGTTTGCTTAAGTGTTGGGGAGTTTTGCATGGTTTGCGGTTGTTCAAGCCACTGAGCAATGCGATAGGTTTCTAAGCGCGTGAGTTGAGAAATTTCTCGCAAAATAAGTTCTTTGCCCGGCCCATCCTCAAGTTTACTTAAATATTTCTGTACCTCTTGAATTAATCGTTGGGTGCCGCTTTTACCATATTGCTGGTACAGCTCTTGTGCAAAATAACTGTGTAAGTTTTGTGATTTTTGAATCAAGTTTTGAAATTCACTTAAGCCAAATTCCCTGATGTAGCTATCAGGGTCATGACCATCAGGCAGAAATAAAAAATCAATATGGGCTAATTGATTATACATGGGTAATGCATTTTCTAATGCTCGCCATGCCGCTTGGCGGCCTGCAGGGTCACCATCAAAACAAAAAATAATGCGTTCTGTGTATTTGTGCAGGGTTTGTAAATGGTAATAACTGGTAGCGGTGCCCATGGTTGCAACGGCATTGGGTAATCCAAATTGAAATAAACTGATAACATCCAAATAACCTTCCACAACCAAAATAAATTCAGGATTTTTCTGATGGTTTAAAACATGGTATAGGCCATACAACTCTTTTTGTTTGTGGAAAAGAGATGTTTCAGGGGAGTTCATGTATTTGGGCTTTTGCTCTTTATCAATCACCCGGCCAGCGAAGCCAATTAATTTGCCCTGGCGATTGTGCAATGGGAACATGAGGCGATGACGAAATCTATCAAAATATTGTTTTTGATTTTCTTTTTGAATAATCATGCCACCTTCAATAAGAAGGGGAATTTCTTTGGGAAATAGTTGGGTTAAATTTTGCCATTCGGCAGGAGCATATCCCAATTCGAATTGATCAATGACCGTTTTGTTAAGTTTGCGATTTTTAATGTATTCAATCAGTTGGGGTGGTTTTTGATACAAGTTTTTGCGATAAAATTGATTGATTTTATCCAATAAATTCACCAATTGCGAACTTGATGAGAGCTCATTGAATTGTTGAATTTCAGGAAGACTTAAACCCAATTGTTGTGCAAGTTGCTTGATTGCTTCTGGGAAAGTAATTTGTAAAAACTGCATTAAGAATTTGATAACGTTACCACTTGTACCACATCCAAAACAATAAAAAAATTGTTTGTGTGGAATGACATTAAAAGAGGCAGTTTTTTCTTGGTGAAAAGGGCAGCAACAAGTAAAATTAGTGCCTGCCTTTTTTAAAGGAACATAGGAGTCAATCAGCTCTACGATATCTGTTCTTAATATCAGTTCGTCGATAAAAGATTGTGGTATAGTTCCAGTCATGAAAGATTAAGAAAGTTTTTGCTTAATGATTTCACTAACTTTAGACATATCTGCGCGACCAGTCAATTGACTTCGAAGTGTATTCATGACTTTTCCCATATCCCGAATGCTTGTAGCGGCTTGTTCATGGATGGTTTTTTCAATAATTTGAGCCAGCTCTTCTTCACTGAGTGGTTGGGGTAAATAGGATTGAATAAGATTTAATTCGTAGACTTCTTGCTCCACCAAATCATGGCGATTGGCTTGCTGGTATTGATCGATAGATTCTTGGCGTTGTTTGGCCATTTTACTGAGAATACTCAGAAGTTTTTGAGCGTCTACTTCAACACGCTCATCGACTTCTATTTGCTTGATTGCAGCCAACACTAGACGAAGTGCTTGCACTTTCGCTTTGTCACCAGAGCGCATGGCTTGGTGCAAATCTTGTTGTATGTTGGCTTTTTCAATCATGAGCGTCTTCTTCTGCTTTTAGAAGATTTTGCAGAAATAGTTTCACGAGCCAATTTTTTTTGGTAGCGTTTAACTGCTGCAGCTTGCTTTCTTTTACGTTCTGCAGTTGGTTTCTCGTAGAATTCTCGACGACGTAGTTCTGTTAATAAACCTGCTTTTTCGCATGAACGCTTAAAACGGCGTAATGCATATTCTGGATTTTCGCCTTCTTTTACGCGAATTGTTGGCATTGAATAACCCTCAAAATGTAATTTTAAATATTAAAAATATAGAGATGGCAATTTTATTGCGCATTTATATGTACGTCAAGTGAATTCTGTAAAAAAAATAAATCA
The DNA here is from genome assembly GCA_002403515.1 of Legionellales bacterium UBA4759. Taxonomy (GTDB): domain Bacteria; phylum Pseudomonadota; class Gammaproteobacteria; order Legionellales; family Legionellaceae; genus UBA2653. The sequence continues at coordinate 26,528 of DHHZ01000119.1, forward strand.
AATTTGTTTCTTTATTGTTTAGTTAGGGTATTATTAATCTATATATAGGAGATGTTCATGCGAAAAGTACTATTATTGGGTTTGGCCTTACTCGTTTTTCAGGCTTGGTCAGGTACTGGTTGTTTAACTGAATCAGGCGATGTCTGTTTTCCCCAAGAGACTAAAAAATGTGAATGTGCACCTATTTCAGTACCCAAACAAGATGATGGTTTCATCTCAAGATTAAAAAATTTCTTTAAAAATTGGTAGTGAATACAGCACTGTAAACTCTTATCGATGATTAAAAATTTATCTTATTGATATTTTTATTGAGTGAAAAGTGTTTTTTTAATTTAAATTTGTTATATTGCAAAATATTTATCATTAATTGATGTGAGAAAATGCGAGTTTTAGGTATTGAATCCTCTTGTGATGAAACAGGGTTGGCCATTTATTGTGATAAGCAAGGTCTGTTGGCCAACAGTTTATATAGTCAGATTTTAGCGCATCAGCCCTATGGCGGTGTTGTACCAGAACTTGCTTCTCGCGATCATATTCGCCAAATTATTCCTTTGGTAAAAGAAGTTTGTAGCAAAGCCCAGATGCACATCCACGATGTAGATGCTATTGCATATACAGCAGGCCCTGGTTTGGTTGGGGCTTTATTGGTGGGGGCTTGTTTTGCAAAAAGCCTGGCAATGTCTTTGAATAAACCGGCGATTGGTGTTCATCATTTGGAAGCTCATTTATTAGTGGCACAAATGGAATACCCGCAAATACAATTTCCATTTTTGGCATTGTTGGTTTCAGGGGGCCATACCCAATTAATTCATGCAAAAGCTTTAGGAGATTATCAGTTGTTGGGCGAAACAATTGATGATGCAGCAGGTGAGGCTTTTGATAAAACTGCGAAAGTTATGGGGCTTCCATATCCTGGTGGACGTATACTTTCTGAATTGGCTTCACGAGAGGCATTTCAAAACGCTCAACTTGCAGCATTTCCCCGACCTTTATTGGATAGGCCAGGTTTTGATTTTAGTTTTAGTGGTTTAAAAACCCATGCCCTTCAAGCTTGGCAAAAATCATCGCAAGATGAACAAAGCCAAAAAGCAATAGCTTACGCATTTCAAACAGCAGTTGTTGAGACATTACTTGAAAAAACCAGACGTGCGTTAAAATTAACTGGCGCAAAACAATTGGTTTTAGCCGGTGGTGTCGCGGCCAATCAGAGCTTAAGAGAAAAGGCTTTAAGCTTTGACTGCGAAGTTTTTTATCCATCATTGCAGTATTGTACAGATAATGGCGCGATGATTGCTTACACGGGCATGCAGTATTTTAAGCAACAGCAACTCGATAAAGATTTGACCATCGATGTTAAAGCTCGATGGCCATTGGCAGCTGATTAAATCATTTGCCAATATTCAGACGGCTTTCTTCTCCGCGCCATAGTCTTTGGATATTTTCGTGATGTTTACCAATGATGATAAAAGACATGAGAAATACAGGGAAAAATACCGCGCCACTTTTCATAAAAATTACTGCATACAAAGGCGCAAAACACACAGTGATTAAAGAAGCTAAGGAAGAGTATTTTTTGAAATATGCAACGATAATCCAGATGGCAAGACAAGTTAGGCCCAAAAAGATATTTAAGCCAAAATAGGTGCCAAGCGCTGTTGCCACACCTTTACCGCCTTTAAATTTAAAAAATATGGGGAATATGTGTCCTAGTGTACAAGCTAAAGCAATGTATCCTAAGCCCCCATCAGAGACTCCTAAAAGATGACCAATCACCACGGGGATAGTCCCCTTGAGCATATCGCCAATAAGAACCATGGCGGCATATTTTTTGCCATGTAGTCTTAAAACATTGGTTGCCCCAGGATTATTGGAACCTTGTTCACGTGGATCTCCCAATCCAAATGCTTTACAAACGATGACAGCGCTGCATAAAGAACCTGAAAGGTAACCCAACACCACCATCAAAATTGAAATATAAGTTAATATCATAAATGCTCCAAATGAGTATTATTCTATCCTACAAGAATAACTGCATAATTTCATTATTATATCGAAGACCATGAGGGGTAATTTGCCATGTATCGTCATTTATAGCAACCAACCCTTGTTGTTGTGCTTGAATTAAAAAACTTTGTAAGTATCCAATGTTAAGGCCAGTTTGATTTTTAAAATCTTGTAAGGGGTGGGCTTGTAGTAATCGACAAGCGTTCAGCATGTATTCAAACATAATATCTTTTGTTTCAGAAATCTGACGGGTTTCGGCAATCAATAGGCTAGAATCAAGGTAGCTATTGGGCATTCTTATTTTTGCCATACGGACAATTGTGCCCTCCTGGGTTGTCAATTTACTGTGTGCTCCTGCACCAATCCCGTAGTAATCACCATAATGCCAATAATTTAAATTGTGTTGGCAACGCGCTTTATTTTTACCATAAGCAGAAATTTCATAACGTTCAAAACCCTTGTTCTTTAACAGCGCACGACCTTGTTCTTCGATTTCAATAAATGTATCTTCTGAGGGTTGCGTGGGCGGATTTTTGTAAAAAACAGTATTGGGTTCAATGGTTAATTCATACCAGGATAGGTGATTGGGTTGACAATCAATGGCTGTATTTAAGTCATTCAATGCTTCAAGTGGGGTTTGTTGAGGTAGCCCATACATTAAATCAATATTGATATTTTCAAAGCCTGCCAGATGCGCTTTTTCAATGGCTTCTAAAGCTTTTTTGGCATCATGAACGCGGCCCAGTTTTTTAAGGAATTTATCGTCAAAAGATTGCACGCCGATGGAAAGCCGGTTGATGCCAAGCGCTCGATAATCTTTAAAACGGGTATTATCAACCGTTCCAGGATTGGCTTCTAAGGTGATTTCAATATCTTGACGCCAAGGAATAATTTTTCTTAAAGCATCAAATAATAATTCATAGGCATTCGCAGACATTAAGCTTGGTGTGCCACCACCTATAAAAATAGTATCAATTTGAGATTTGGGATAATGGTGGCTATCTTGCTTAAAATCATTGATGAGCTGTTGGATGTAGGCCATTTCAGGAATATTGCCAGCACTTTTGTGTGAGTTAAAATCACAATATGGACATTTTTTAATGCACCATGGAATATGAATATACAATCCAGTGTTATGAGTCATTTTTTTAGTACAGCTTGTGAAAAATCAATGTTATGATAGAGCGATTATACTGTTTTTTACTATCAAGAAATAGTCTTATTAGCTTTCTTTTAAACAAAGATTGAAAATTTGAGTGAGGAAATCATGAATAGACGTGTTAGAGTAGCGGTCACTGGCGCTGCAGGGCAAATTGGTTATGCTTTATTATTTAGAATTGCTTCTGGTCAATTATTCGGGCCAGATGTTGATGTTGAATTAAATCTATTAGAATTAGAACAATCTTTGCCAGCCTTAGAAGGTGTTGTCATGGAGTTACAAGATTGTGCATTTCCTCGCTTAAAAAACATCACCATGACTTCAGATTTAAAAGTAGCAATGGATAGTGTTAACTGGGCGGTTTTAGTTGGGTCTGTGCCAAGAAAGCAAGGCATGGAGCGTTCTGACTTATTACAAATCAATGGTAAAATATTTATTGAGCAAGGTCGTGCCATTAATAACTATGCTGCAAAAGATGTTCGTACTTTTGTTGTTGGAAACCCATGCAATACCAACTGCTTAATTGCAAAACACCATGCACCCGATGTTCCTGCAAGTCGTTTCTTTGCCATGACATCCTTAGATGAGTTAAGAGCGCGTGCTCAATTGGCGATTAAAGCGAATGTTGATATTGAAGAAGTGACTCAAATGGCCATTTGGGGTAACCATTCTGCAACTCAATTCCCAGATTTTTATCATGCAAAAATTGATGGATTACCAGCAACTCAAGTGATTAAAGATGACCAGTGGTTCAAAGAAGTATTTGTACCAACAGTTCAACAGCGTGGCGCATCAATCATTAAAGCACGCGGCGCATCTTCAGCAGCTTCAGCAGCAAATGCTATCATGCATGGTATCCATTGTTTAATCAATGATACCCCAGCAGGTGAGACTTTCTCGGTTGCCTTATCTTCTCAAGGGCAGTATGGTGTTGACGAGGGCTTAATGTTCTCATTCCCTTGCCGACGTGAGCATGGTTTTGTTCGCAGTTTAGGTATGGAAACTGGTGAAGTACAAGTGGTAGAGGGCTTAGAGTTGAATGAATATAGTCAACAAATGTTTGATAAAACTTTAAATGAACTCAGAGAAGAAAGAGATATGGTCAAATCTTTAGGTTTATTAGATTAATCCATATGTTTATCAAAAAAGCACTTGTGATGATCTCATAAGTGCTTTTTTTTTGGAAATTATTTTGTTTTTATCAAATGCACCGTAAAACCAGTTCTTTCGGATGGGGATATAAAGTGCTAAGCTTCCAAAGGGGCTTTATTATGTAAACCCCATCTCTTGTTATGAATAAATTTTAGAGATACTCTTAAAAAAACACGCTCAGTTTTTTTAGGATGATTTTGTGACAAATCATAGATATGAAATATTAGACTTAACTAAGCTATTATGTTGTCTTTGAATACTGCTGCACCATTGGTCTATTTATGTTTATCACCAGCAAAGTGATAATATTAATTTATTTATAATATTTCTCGACCATTGTCGTTATGTTACTGCGATTTTTTTCTCCATTTCTGGATTTTTATTTTATGAAAAATGGTTTAATTCTCAGCCTAATGAATTAATGAACTATCGAACACAATGGCTGCATGTTTTTTTTAAAATTGCGCCTGCTTATTATTTTGCTATTTTATTATCAATTCTTGTTACCATTGGTGTCAATCTGATTGCTCAGCAGCAAATTCTGCCAATGCCATCGCTTAAAAAAATTTTTTATAATTTGTTCATGTTACAAGATTTTACCCATCATGGATCTATTTCTGCAGGCTTATGGTATGTCATTATTCATTTACAGAATGCGGCCATTAGTCTTTTGATTGAGAAATATTTTGGAAAAAATCCTCGTATTTTTGTGACTATATTTTTTACTTTATGGCTCAGTTCAGTCTTTTATTTTGGAAATCATGGTGAATATGACAATTTATTTTTATATTTCTTTTCAAGTTATGGCATGGGTTTCTTAGCCGCTTTTGCATTAAGAAAAAATAAAATGGTTTGGGTGTTTGTCTCAAGCTTGACCATTACTGCACTTTTCATTCATTTTCAGCCAAGATTACTTTTATGTTTTTTGTACACTTCATTGATGGTCGCTTATTTTTTACGAATGAAGACAGTTGTATTAGAATTAAATGAGCATATACAGCGTTTGGCACAGCAAGTATTGTACTTATTCCTTTTTCACTATCCTATATTGGAAGCCCTTAACGCTATACCCCTGCCTAGGGGTGAGTTCAAAGCATATTTAGTATTGATACTGACCATTATATTTGTTCTATGGATATCAAATAAATTCTTCATGATTTTTGGTCAATATAACTTTCCACATACAAATCCACGTCATAGCAGACTCAATTAATAGTCAAATATTAATCGATAAACTTTTCTATATATGCTTGTGGTGTATTATCTTAGTGATATCAATGAGAAACCGCTTGGCTCTCATTGATATGATTAGATACGTTTGAAACTTAAGCAACCCCAGTCTTTGTCTTGCTTTTTTTCTATGAGTCGAAAATCCGAAGAATAATGCTCAATGACTTTTTCAAGTTGAGTCACCAAAAGACCAGAGAGGACTAGATCACCATCGATTTTGAGTGTTTTTGCAAAATAGTCTTTAAGCTCTAACAAAGGATTCATGACAATATTGGCAACCAGGATATCGATTTGATTGGGTAACGTATGGGCCTCAATGGTCACATGAAAACGCTCAAGACTGACCTGATTCAATTGTGCATTTTGAATACTGGCATCGATTGCTTGAGGGTCAATATCAAGACCAAAAACATCCTTTGCCCCCAGTTTAACAGCAGCAAGACCAAGTATGCCCGAGCCACAGCCATAATCGATGACATTTTTATTTTCTAAATCATGAGATGCTAACCATTCTAGACACATCTTGGTGGTTTCATGTTGTCCGGTCCCAAAGGCAAAACCTGGATCTAAAATGATGCTATGTGCAGGGACATCATCAGGCACAAGCCAATGTGGAAATACCCAAAGTTTTTCACCAAATAGCATAGGCTTAAAATCTTTTAAGCCATAGATTAACCAATTTTTATCAGGGACTTCTTCAACTTCAATTTTTAATTGCAGATCCCAGTCCAAAAGCATTGCTTTCAGTTCTTGGGCATCTTCAGCATTTTCAACCAAAGCTTCAATTTTCACATATGACCAAATGGGGCGTTCATGCAGCATTTGTTCGATAAGAATATCTTCACCAGCATTTAACATGCACACGGATAAGACATTGGTCTCTTCAAGCAAGCCTTCAATTGAGAGGGCCTGCTCTTCAGTGGTATAAATAACAACTTGCCACATTAACTTTCTTCCTTCAACATCTTTTCTAAATAATGGATATTGAAGCCACCTTGTTTGACAGTCGCATTGCGAATGATTTTTTGATGTAATTCAATATTGGTTTTGATTCCATCGATCACCAGCTCATCGAGCGCTTGTCGCATACGTGCAATAGCGGTTTCTCGGTTATCACCAAAGCTAATCAGTTTTGCAATCATAGAGTCATAATTGGGTGGCACTTTATAGCTTGAGTAGATATGGGAATCAAAGCGAATACCTGGACCACCAGGGGTGTGTAACCAATTGATTTTGCCAGGACTTGGCATAAATGTTTTGGGGTCTTCAGCATTGATACGACATTCAATGGCATGCCCTTTGAAACAAATGTCTTCTTGGGTGTAAGAAAGCGGTAAACCGCTGGCAATTTTAATTTGCTCTTTAACCAAATCAACACCAGTAATCATTTCAGTAACGGGATGCTCTACTTGAATACGGGTATTCATTTCGATGAAATAAAAACACCCATCTTGATATAAGAATTCAAATGTACCAGCACCTCGGTATTTGAGGTTTTTACAAGCTTGAACAACGCGAGCACCCATTTCTTTGCGGGTTTCTTCAGAAATCCCAATGGCAGGCGCTTCTTCCAGGACTTTTTGGTGACGACGCTGTAATGAACAATCACGTTCGCCCAAATGGATAGCATTGCCTTGACCATCACCCAAAACTTGAAATTCAATATGGCGAGGATTTTCAAGGAATTTTTCCATGTAAACCATGTCATTGTTAAAAGCTGCTTTAGCTTCACTTTTGGTTAAAGCAATGGCATTGAGAAGGTTAGACTCTGAGTGTACAACACGCATGCCGCGACCACCGCCACCGCCTGCCGCTTTGATGATTACTGGATAACCAATCTTTTGAGCCAACAATAGGTTTTTGGCATCATCATCACCCAAGGGACCATCGGAGCCTGGAACACAAGGAACGCCAGCTTTTTTCATGGCAGCAATTGCAGAGACTTTATCACCCATCAAGCGAATGGTATCAGAGCGTGGTCCAATGAATTGAAAACCGCTTTGTTCAACGATATCTGCAAAGTCAGCATTTTCAGATAAAAAACCATACCCTGGATGAATTGCAACCGCATCAGTAATTTCTGCAGCAGAAATAATAGCAGGAATATTCAAATAACTTTTATTAGATGGCGCAGGCCCTATACAAACAGTTTCATCAGCCAAGCGAACATGCAATAAATCTTTATCAGCTTCTGAATAAACAGCAACGGTTTTGATGTCCAATTCTTTGCAAGCACGTAAAATACGTAAAGCAATTTCACCGCGATTAGCAATTAAAATTTTACTTAACATGGTTTAATTCCATTATTCGATAACAAAAAGAGCTTGGCCAAATTCAACCGGAGAACCGTTTTCAACCAATATGGCTTTCACAACACCGGCTTTGTCAGATTCAATTTCATTAAACATTTTCATGGCTTCAATGATGCATAAGGTATCACCCACATTGACTTGTTTTCCAACTTGGATAAAAGGTGCTGCATCGGGAGAGGCTGCTAAATAGAGAGTTCCTACCATGGGCGCACATACTTGGTGACCATTTTGGGCAGGCACGGCTTCTACAGCAGGCGCTGGTGTATGAGGTTTATCAACTTGGATATGTTGAACAGGCACAGGTGATGCGTGATGATGTACAGGTACAGCATTGCCCTGGTGAAAACAACTCAAACGCAATGATTCTTCACCTTCTTTGATTTCAATTTCAGAAATACCGGTTTCTTTTAGCAATTCAATTAACTTACGAATTTTACGAATATCCATAAATAACTCTCAAAAGATTAATGTTAAAAATTTTTCATTTTCATTGAACTTCGGCGAAAATGAGGTCATTTGTTTAGAAAAATTAATTGTTATTGTAGACAAAATCCAAATATAAATCGACTCTTTATTAAAATAAATGATAAATTCCTCAAGAAATGTATTATTTTTTTACTCATTAGAATGAGGCAGATGGTCTTGGGTGATTAAATTTTGCCATATTCAACCAATCAAAATCAATGTTAAAACTCTTTAGAAAT